>JAGOCE010000478.1 GCA_017998915.1 Candidatus Ozemibacteraceae bacterium | reverse complement strand
CAGACGGCGGCGGGCGCCGGAAGCCGCGGGAACGGCCCGTCGAGCGGGGATTCCACGACGCCCAGGTAATAGGTGTGATCGCCGGCGGACATGCGGACCCAGGTGCGGTCATCGAGCCTGACGAATGGAAGATGGCCGGCCGAAATCGCGTGCGGCAAGAGTTCCATGGTCGACGACGCCGGCCCGCCCCAGAGGGGGATGATGGCCCCATCCCGGTTTCGGGCGAACAGGCGGGCACCCGGTGGAAGCCGGAGCCGGGGAATCGCATGCCGCAGAAGAGCGACGGGGGGAGGCGGCTCCCATACGGCAAACAGGAGCCCGCCCTCGCTGGTGAATGGATCTATATCCCAAAATACATATCCCTGGCCGGTCTGACCGCGAAACCTGATAAGGGTTTCGCGCTGGTGGTGCATGCCGTTGAATTTTTGCCCGAACAGCGCTCTGACCGCGTTCAGTTGCGCCTGAATATTATTGTAGTCGCCATAGATCAGATACCGCCAGAACCGTGCCATGATCGTCCGGGCCCTGACGCGCAACGTCTGCGGTGTGACCATGCTCCCGTCGGCCGCATACTGGTAGACGTCCCAGGAGAACCCCCACCGCTGAGACAGCCTGCGAACGACGCGGGGCCAGGCTTCCGGATGGAACCGGCGACGGATGAAGAAATCTCGCAGGTGGCTGAAATGCCGCCTGAGCTGGAGCGGCACGTCGGCATGGGCCGCGATCCTGTGCAGGTGGCGCTCCATTTCCTGCTGGAACGCCTCGGCTCGGGCTTTCTCCTCGCGGTCGTAGTAGAGGGCGGACAGCGACCAGGCGAAAGCCAGAGGCACCCCGACGAACACGAGGAAAAACACGAGGAACCGGAACACCGGCGAGGCGGAGGCGGAAAAACCGGACGTCCGTGCAGGTGTCAAGGCTCAGCGGGACCTCGATTCTGCAAGGATGGATTCGATCGTCTCGAGATAGTATTTTTCCACGAATACCAGCGCGGGGAAATCGAAGGAATCCCTTTGTATGTGCGAAAGAAACGTCACGACCTCCTCCACCGATGGCCGCCGCCGGCAGGCGCACCAAAACAGCCGCCTGATGACCCGCGTGCTGTCCAGGGGAAAGACGTTCATGAGCCGGTATTCCCGGCATTTGATCAGGTTCCGCAGCAGGGTGCGAAGCCGGAGGCGGGAGTGGCCGAACGCATCCTCCAGCACCCGCCATTCCCACGCTGACGGCTGACGGCCGAGAAGCCGGAAGTACATGTTCCCGACCAGGTCGGTCAGCCGAGGCGCAGAGTCCGGCCGGTCGGCCTCGGTAAGAGGAGTTATCCGGAGCACGATCCGGCGCAGGCCCAGCGGGGCATCGCTTTCCGCATGGATCTGAAAATCGGCGTATCCGGCAAGCCGACGGTGAAAGCCGACCTTGGGCAGGACATAGGTCTGCTTCACATACCCGTACAGGCCGGTCGTCCGGTTCTTCCAGCTGAGCGCCAGGACCGAGTCATCCTCCTGGCCCTGCCCCAGCAGCGAATCGTCGATCCTGTGAAACTCGTGGAATCGGGAGTCATACTGGAACCAGTTGATCGAGGTCATCGTCGCGATGTATTCAAGCGTCAGCACGGCATCGCCGAACTCCTCGCGCCAGAGGTCCCGGGAAAGCACGAAGCGCCAGTTCGGGTCGGGCGTGCCGGGATGCCGCATGATCAGGCAGGTGGCACCCTCGACAACGGCTGTCTGGAAGATCTGTCCCTCAGCCGGAACCGGGCTGATGGTAGAGGTCGCCGCACCGGCTTCGAAGACGAACTCCAGAATCTTGCCCGGGCCGGAAATCGGCGTTCCAGCTCCGGCAGCGGCGAACGCTGGCGAAAAAGCCAGCTCTGCAAGCAGGAGGAAGAGGCAGCAGAGAATCCGGCATCCTCTCCTCTGTGTTCCGGCCACAAAACGCCTTGCCATGCCCTTGATGGTAACGGTACGGCGATCCAAAAACAAACAGCCATCTCACTCCTGGCCCCGCCAGCCTGACATTTGAGATGGAATGCAAAAAAGGCTACAATCCACCGCAACCCGAAAAGGACGGCAGATGCAGCCCCGAATGAACCCCCTGCAGCACGATGCGAGCGATCTCCACACGATGAGGGAGATACCATGAGCCTGCACATCCCGGCATGAGTCGTCTCCGGGGTTTCGCCGGCTCAACCGTCAGTGAGCTGTGGCAGCTTTCCTGGCCCCTGGCCCTGCAGGCGCTTTCGTTTTCGATGCTGGCCATGCTCGACCGGCTGATGGTCGGCCAGCTGTCGGAAACGGCGATCGCAGCCGTCGGGGTCGGCGGGCAGATCCTGTTCTTCGCGCAGACGCTGGCGGGCGCCGTCGCCTCGGCCGCGGCGATTCTCGCGGCCCAGCTGCGGGGCGCGAAAAACGCCGGCGGCATTGTGGCGCTTTCCGGCTCGTCGCTCGTGCTGATGGGCCTGATCGGCGCCGCCGGAGCGGCGCTCATGATGTTCGCGGCGGAGCCTGTTTGCCTGTGGCTCACGGACGGCAACCGGGCCATCGCCGAGGCGGGGGCGGGCTTTCTGCGCGTCATCGCCTGGACGTTTCCCTTCGTGCTCGTGATGTTCGCCGTCACGGGCGTCATGCGGGCGCTCGGCGACACCCGGACGCCGGTCGTCACGTCGGTCGCCGCCGTCCTGGTGAACACGCTCCTGAACGCCGTGCTGATCAACGGATATGCCGGCCTGCCGAAACTCGGCATCACCGGAGCCGCCATCGCGACCGCCGCGGCCCACGTCGTCGGGGCCTGGCTCGCGATGCGCGCCTACCGCCGGATGACGTTCGAGGGCCGTCGGTTCGTGCCCGGCGATATCCTCGAGGCGCGGACCGAAATGGCCGCCCGGCTGATCCGGCTGGCC
>JAGOCE010000477.1 GCA_017998915.1 Candidatus Ozemibacteraceae bacterium | reverse complement strand
GGGGTGACGATGGCGGCCAGCATGCGCAGGCAGGTCGTTTTCCCGGCTCCATCCGGGCCGACGAGGCCGAAGATTTCTCCCGCGTCGACGTTCAGCGAGAGGTGGTCCACCGCCGTGACGGTGCCGAATGATTTGGTCAGGCCATCGAGGCGAATCGCCCCGGCCGGCGTCGACGTCATCAGTGGGCCCGCAGGATGACGACGGCCGGCATGCCGGGCTTGAGCTCGCCGGCGGGATTGTCGAGACGGATCTTCAGGCGGTAGACGAGCGTGATCCGCTCCTTGTCTGTCTGGATCGTTTTCGGAGTGAACTCGGTCTGCTGCGAGATGAACGATAGCGTGCCCGGATACGATTTGTCCGGCCAGGTGTCGATCGTGACCGACGCCGCTTGGCCCAGGGCGACCCGGCCGAGGTCGGTTTCGGGCAGATAGGCGCGCATCCAGAGCCGGTCGAGCGGGGCGACGGTGACAACCGGCGTTCCGGCCGCCAGGAACTCGCCCGGCTCGGCATGATGGGCGAGAACCGTGCCCGCGACGGGGGACGCGAGAGTGCCGTTGTCGAGCCGGATACGGGCAAGGGAAACGCCGTGGCTGGCGATGCGAACGCGCGCCTGCGCCTGCGCGACCATGTCCGTCCGCGGGCCCCGGCGCAGAAGGGCGAGCCGTTGGGCCGCTTCCGTCTCGGCCTGACGTGCCTGTTCGATCTGTTCAGGGCGGGGGCCTTCCCGGACGAGTTCCAGACGGGCTTCGGCTTCGTTTTGGCGTTCCTGTGCGGCTCGGGCTGCCGTTTCGGCGCGTTCGAGGTCCTGGTCGGTGACGGTCTGTTTCGCGTGAAGAGCCTTGATCCGGGCGAGATCACGATCGGCCTGTTCGCGGTCTGTGCGCGCACGGCGGGCGGCGGCTTCCGCGGCCGAGATGTCGGCTGCCCTGGATCCCGCGCGCAGTTCGTCCAGCACGGCCCGGGCCCGCAAGTGGGCTGCCTCGGCCTGGGCGATCTCTTCCGGGCGTGAGCCGGCGACGAGGTCGGCGAGCGCAGCTTCGGCTGCGTCGAGCTCGCCGTGGCGCATCCCATACTCCTGCTCGAGTTCGGCCGTGTCGAGCCGTGCGAGGACCTGCCCCGCTTTCACGGTTTCGCCTTCCGAGACGAGCCGCTCGGCCAGGCGGCCGGCCTGTTTGAAGCCCAGTTCAGCGTCGTCGGCCTCGATCGTGCCGTGCATGCGGATTTCCGGCCCGCTCTGGGCATTGACGGCCTGGATGAACAGAAGCAAGGATAAAAATATGAGCGTATACAATGATTTGCAATTATATATCATAATAGATATTGTTCTGCTCTGCCGGTTCATCGGACCTGCGGCGCTGACGCCGGCGTGAAGGCCGGTTCAGCCTGCGCGGACGTTGTCGGGCGCGTGTCCGATGCGGGAGACGACGTTGCGTGCCGTTTCAGATGCCGGTCAAGCCACTCCTCGGTCTCTGCAAGAGCCTGCATGATACCCTCCCTCGACCGGTAGCCGTGGCCCTCGAAGGGGAGAACGACGTGGCGGACGGTTCCGCCGTGACCCCGGACCGCTGCGAACAACCGCTCGCTCTGGATGGGGAAGGTTCCGGTGTTCTCGTCGAGCTCGCCGTGCAGCAGCAGGAGGGGTTCCCTGATCTGGTCAGCGTAGGAGAAGGCAGACAGGCGGTTGTAGACGTCGGGAGCCTGCCAGTAGGTGCGACGCTCGCCCTGGAAGCCGAACGGCGTCAGCGTGCGATTGTATGCGCCGCTGCGGGCGATGCCGGCGGCGAACAGGTCGGTGTGGGACAGCAGGTTGGCCACCATGGCCGCTCCGTAACTGTGGCCGGCGACGGCGATTCGGTGCGGTTCCGAAACCCCCCGCCGCACCAGTTCGTCGACAGCGGCTTTCGCCCCAGCCGTAATCTGCTCGACGAACGTGTCGTTTGCCTCGCGCGGCTTGCCCACAACGGGGATCTCCGCGTCCATCAGCACGGCATACCCGTTCAGCAGCATGAACAGGATCGAGGCGCCCTGGGGCCTCGTGAATCGGTTGGGTTCCGCACGCACCTGGGCCGCCGTGTCGGTCGCGGTGTATTCGCGGGGATATGCCCAGAGAACGGTTGGAACACGTGTTCCTGTCGCATAGCCTACCGGATAATAGAGGGTGCCCGAAAGGGGAATGCCGTCAGCGCGGGTGTAGCGGATCACTTCTTTGCGAATGGCGGTCAGCTCGGGTGCTGGATCTGTGAACCTCGTGACCTGGATGGTTTCGGTCGCGTGATTTCCCGCAAGCGAGACGAGCCGGTAGTTGGGCGACAGGCTGGGTGTTTCGAACCTCGTGACGATGGCCGTGGCGGATGCGTCGGCGATGTCCACGACCGTCTCGTAGGTGCCCGAGGCGGACCGGAACAGCTCGGTCATGGCGCGGGTTTCGAGGTTGAACGAGCGCAGGAAGGGGTAGTTGCCGTCCGGGGTCGCTCCGTCGCCGCTCAGCCAAATGCAGGAGTTGCGGATGCGTGCGACACGCCGACCGTCAGGAAGCGTTTCCGTCAGGGGCGTGCCGGGATCGTTATACTCGTCGTGAACCGATCTGGAGGCCAGGAGAGGGCAGGACGCCGCCGGAACGGGCCGGTTGATGTCGAACAGCCGGGTGGTCAGCCACTCGTTTTCCTCGTCCACATCGGTGATCAGTGCCTTTCCGGGCGCGTCGAGCCAGTCGGCGCCTCCGAATCGCTGTGGCAGGTCGGTCACCGGCGCCGGGCCGGCGTCGAACGGAGTCAGCGTGAACAGCCGGTCGCGGAACGCGGCCGTGGCGAGTGGATCTCCGCCGTCGAGCGCCTCGGCCCAGAACAGCGTCGCAGGCATGAGGGGGGTCCACTGCACCGAGCGGGGGCCCGTCGCGAC
>JAGOCE010000476.1 GCA_017998915.1 Candidatus Ozemibacteraceae bacterium | reverse complement strand
CTCTTGCCCGACCGGCGCCCTCACCGAAGTCGATCACACCTACAAGGCATGGAATGCGATCAACAGCGGGAAGACCGTTGTCGTCCAGACTGCCCCGGCCGTGCGCGTCGCTCTCGGCGAGGAGTTTGGAATGCCTCCGGGCTCGATTTCCACGGGCAAGATGGTGACCGCTCTTCGCATGATGGGCTTCCACAAGGTCTTCGATACCGACTTCTCGGCCGACCTCACCATCATGGAGGAAACGACCGAGTTCATCGCCCGCCTCAAGGAAAACAAGAATCTTCCGATCCTCACCTCCTGCTGCCCCGGCTGGGTCAAGTTCTTCGAGCACCAGTTCAAGGACCTGATGCACATCCCGTCCACCTGCAAGTCCCCGCAGCAGATGTTCGGCGCCATCGCGAAGACCTACTACGCGAAGAAGATCGGCGTGAAGCCCGAAGACATGATCGTCGTCTCGGTCATGCCCTGCCTGGCGAAGAAATACGAAGCCTCCCGCGAAGAGTTCAGGTCGAGCGGCGTTCGTGACGTCGACATTGTCATCTCGACTCGGGAACTGGCTTCGATGATCAAGGAAGCCGGCATCGCTTTCGACCACCTCGAAGACTCTGCCTATGACGATCCGCTGGGTGAATCGACCGGCGCCGGCGTCATTTTCGGCTCTTCGGGCGGCGTTCTCGAGGCGGCCCTTCGCACCGCGGCCGACTGGGTGACCGGCCAGGATCTGCAGCAGATCGACTTCACCGCCGTTCGCGGCCTCGAAGGTATCAAGGAAGCGACCGTGAAGATCGCCGATCTCGAAGTCCATGCCGCCATCGCCTCGGGCCTCGGAAACGCCCGCAAGCTGCTCGAGAAGATCCGGAAAGGTCAGGCCAACTACCACATCATCGAGATCATGGCCTGCCCCGGTGGCTGTCTGAACGGCGGCGGCCAGCCTTTCACCAAAGGTGACTCGTCCATCCTGCAGAAGCGCATGGAAGCCATCTATCGCGACGACAAGAACAGCAAGATCCGCAAATCGCACGACAACCCCTCGATCAAGAAGCTGTATGCGGAGTTCCTGGGCAAGCCCTGCGGCGAAATGTCCCACAAGCTGTTGCATACCCACTACCAGCCCCGCGAGTGCGAATGAACGGGCATCTGATGTGATGAGCATCCCGGGGAACCGATCTGGATTCCCCGGGATTTTTCTTTCCAGGGATTGCTGATCAGGCTCCTTTCGCCTCCCATGCCGGTTTGGGGGCATGATGAAGCGTCACGGCTCTGGGTAGATGGCGTAAGCGAAGGAAGTCCGTCAGCCGATAGGGGTGACGTGCGGGTAAAAATGATGGGAACGGATCGTTCCCGGATGTGATACAAGTGATCGAGACTGAACCTGCGGAGGATGGAACGCGTGCATATAGAGTATCGAAAATGGTACAGCAATCGCATCGGTCATGAGATGGAACTCAAGGTCTACGGCCACTGGGGTCGGCCGATCCTGGTCTTCCCGTGCGCGGGCGGCACGTTTTACGAGTTCGAAGATTTCGGCATGACGGAGCTTCTCCGACCATACATCGACGGGGGCGCGATCAAGCTGTTCACGGTCGGCAGTCTCGACAACCAGACATGGCTCAGCCAGGACTGGGACATCGCGAAACGGGCCCGGCGACACGAAGACTATGACAACTACATCGTTGAAGAGGTCGTGCCTTTCATTCACGACCACATGCACGGCAAGACGGGCATCACGGCCATCGGATGCAGCATGGGCGCCTACCATTCGGTCAACTTCCTGCTCAGGCATCCCGACGTCTTCTGCGGCACCATCGCGTTGAGCGGCATCTACCGCCTGCGCCACCTGATCGGGGATTACATGGATGACGTCGTATACCGCAATTCCCCCCTCGACTACCTGCCCAACCTGAACGAATACGGCTACCTCGAGCGGCTGAAGAAGAGCCGCATCATGGTCTGCGTCGGCCAGGGCGCCTGGGAGAACGAGGCGTTGCCGGATACGCGTGATCTGAAAGCAGCCCTCGACGCAAAGGGCATCCCGGCCTGGGTCGATTTCTGGGGCCAGGACGTGCACCACGACTGGCCCTGGTGGAAAAAACAACTTCCCTACTTTCTCGAGCATCTGCTGAACGGCTGACGTCGGCAGTTCATGCCTGACTCGCACCCAACGCGTCTTTACCGGACGATTGTTGTACAACCGCCCGGCCTTGTGTTACCATGCACCGCGTATGACGCACTGCCGTCATGACGCCCTCATACAAATCAATTCCATGCTTACGCCGGAGATCACATCATGAAGTCGTCATCACGCCCGTCGGCCTTCGCGGAACTCACGTCCCAGCTCGAGCGCATCGCGGCAAAATCGGGAAACGACGCGTATTACGTGCCTTCTCTCTGGACGCCGGTCGGTGCCGGGGCTTCCGAGGTCGCGAAGCCGAAGGGCGTCAACCAGGCCCGATGGCTCCTGGAGCATCTGCGGGCGATCGAGCATGCGAAGGATGAACGGCTCGATCCGACTTGCTCCCTCAACGGGCAGATTCCCGGCGGCGACGGTGGAAATTGGATCTGCGGCGAGAAGATCTACAATCTCATGGTGCGGCTCGCGACCGCGTACGATCATGACAACGACGGGAAGCTGGGCGGCGAAGGGAAAGACCCGACTCTGAACGCGGCCGGAATACGCGAATCCGGAACATTCCTGAAGTCTATCGCGCTTCTGGGGCACATCCGAAGGCTCGGCTGCACGACCATTCATCTCTTGCCGGTCACCTCGATCGGACATGACGGCAACAAGGGCGTTCTCGGCTCTCCCTACGCCATCAGGAATGCATACCGGCTCGAGGAGCGGCAGGCCGACCCGCTCGTCCCGATGTCGGTCGACGACCAGTGCCGGGCCTTCATCGAAGCCTGCCACA
>JAGOCE010000084.1 GCA_017998915.1 Candidatus Ozemibacteraceae bacterium | reverse complement strand
CCCGGCGTCCAGGGCGCCGGCGGTCTCACGAAGAAGGGTTCCAAACGGCGTCTCGCCTCCGGCCGCGCCGCGAATTCGTATTGATAACGCCTCATATCCCGTATAGTTCGTTCCGGGCGGGTTTCAAACCCGCCCCTCCAGCATCATTTCGCATGATTTTTTGACACCTCCCCGGGGACAGGACGTATAATTTCAGAATATCGTCCTGTTTTCACGCATATTCTTCCAGGGAGGTCCGCCATGATGCACAGACGCTCCATCCGTCTCTGGAGCTGGCTCTTGATGTTTGCTTTCGTCGGCCAGATCGCGGTTGCCGAGGTTGTTCCGACCCCTGCCGGGGAAGTGGTGCCGGCGCGCGAGGTCGTTCCAGCCGCGGAAGTCGTTCCGGCCGGTGAGGTCGTTCCGGTCACGGCGACGCCGAAGGCCCCGGCAGGCGTGCCTGCGATCAACCCATTCGTCGGCGAGATCGCGGTCGGCGTCTCCCTGCTCATCACCTACGGGCCGCAGATCCTGGCCATGGCCGCCACGATCGCCTCGCTCGCCGCGGCCGTCAGCGTGATCATCAACACGACAAAGCAGTCGGCGGGCCTCGTCAAGTCGATCGGCTCGAAGATGTCAAACATGCTTCAGCTACTCCTCGGGCCGCTCGGCATCAGCACCGGCACGACCAAGGACGGGGTCACCGGCCTCAGCAACGAGCTTCTGAACGTCACGAAGTTCGTTACCAACAGCATTTCCACCCCGGTCAGCCAGGTCCAGGGCCAGATCGACAAGTCCCTCGCGATGTCCCGCGACGTGCAGAGCCTCGCGAACCGCGGCTGTAACGTCGCCGGCCGCATCGGCCAGCATGCGCGCGCCACGTCGGCCGAGCTGACCGGCATCGTCGCCGGAGGCGAGGTCCAGCTGTTCCGCGACGGAGCGAACCGGGTCGCACAGCGCCTGAACCAGGAAGCCGCCCAGGCCCAGACCGCCTGCCGGCTCACGCTCGACAACGCGGCGATGACCACGGCCAGCCTCGAGCGCGTCCAGAAGACGATCGGCGATGCCCTCGGCGCCTCCGGCAAAGACGCGGACGAGGTCACCCTTCACGACATCAACCTGTCAGGCGCCAAGCTGAGCAAGGAGCTGATCGATGCGCGCAAGTACATGGTGATGTCGAACAACGCCCTCGCCGCCGCCGAGAAGTCTTCCAGGGGCATCCATACCGAGATCATGGCGATTCTCAACGACGTGAAGATCGAGCTCGAGGCGTTCGCCCTCGCCCACGGGGTCGACCGGGAAAAGCTCGACCGCATCACGAAGGAACAGCGGGTGAAGATGTCCGGCCCGGCCGCCGAGTCGACGCTGCCGCTCGCCGGCACCGAGAGCCAGAAGATGACCGCGAAGAGCATTTCAGAGGAAATCAGCTTCATGGTCGACAAGCTCGGCAGCATCAGCGCGAACGCGACAAGGCAGACCCCAACCATCCACGCAGGTCAGACGATCGCCAAAGCCAACGACGCCGAATCGGCCGACAGGGCGAAACGTGCCGCCAGCACCGACGCGGCATACCAAAAGATGATCGACTCGTACAAGGCGTATCTGAACGTGATGTCCGCCGATCCGGCAGACAAGACAGGCATCGCCGCCGCCAAGGAGCGGTATGATGATGCGCAGGCCACCTACCAGGAAACGCTCCAGCCTGCGCAGTAACCCCCGTTCTTCCTCGCATCCCGCTCTCCGTATCCCGGAGGGCGGGATGTTTTTATTCTTCTCATTCATCGAAATGCATAGATTTTTCAAGATAAATGGGCCTTTAATATCTTATTTTCGATAAAACACCGATCTACTTCCCCGCAAATACATTTTTCCGTTCTTATTGGCGTAAACAATCTTTCTATAAATGCCGATGATATTTACAGAATCAGAAAAGCCGGAATAAGGATTTTTCGGCAAGCATTGAGCCAGGGAGGGCATATATGCAGATTTCATCACGTTTTCCGACACCCCAGGAGTTGCTCAAACAGATCGAGGAGTCTCTTTCCCAGGGAGATCCCCGCCCCGCCGAAGCCGGAGTCACCCCTCCGGCTGCTCCCCCGGTCTCCGACATCTACGAGGCATCCGCACCGGCCGCCGAGAGCGCTGAAGCAACGGATGCAGCCGGGCAGGCGAAATCCGACGGGTTGCGCATCTCGTATCACTTCGACCTGTTCTACCAGCTTTCCCAGAAAGTCCAGACCCGCATGGGCCAGAGCGGCCAGGACCGGTTCATCGAGACGACGGGCACCGTCGCCGAAACCTTTCAGGGCAATTTTTCGCTCGAGATCGACGCCATCGGCACCTTCATGAAAGGAACCGATGCGGCCCTGAATGTTTCGAACGAGACGGCGAACGAGTTCTTCGACGCAGTCAACGGCCTCGCCGAGCTTTCCCCCGAGGCGCTCGAGAACTTCCTGAAGGAGTCGGGTGAGTTTTTCGACGAGCTCGAGCGAACCTTCGGCGAAGCGGGCGGCGCCTTCGACGAGATCAAGGCGCAGATGCAGGCTCAGGCGAAAGCATTCTTCGAGGGCGTCAGCGCGATCCGCGGCGAAGCCTCTGGAGAAGCAACTGATACCGAAGCCGCGCCTGCCATCCCCGAGACCACGGAATCAACCGAGGCCGCCTCTCCGGAGATCAAGCTGGCCGTCGGTCCCCAGAAGGGGTTGGGAGTTCGCGAAGACGTCTACCGGAAGTTCATCGACAGCTTCCTCGAGTATATTCGTCGCTATAGCGAAACGCTCCATGACGCAAAATCCGGCGGAACCCAGGCAGCCGAGCATCCCGCCGCAGCCACGGCCGCCCCGACAACCGCGAAGCCCGTGGAGCTGGATGCCCCTTCGGCCATCCAGAAGCCTGCCTCCCCCGATACCCCGTATCCGATCCTTCCGAACATGCCGAACGGCAAGTTCCCGATCGGTTATTTCCTCGCCACCGTGAAGACGACCTCTGTGTTCAGCCGCTTCGACTTCACCTCCGAGCAGCCGGAAACGGCCGTCGGAACCTCCAAGCTCGATACCTCCGCCTGAGGTATCGGATCGTTCTTTCGTTGCCTCCAGTCGCGCCGCGGATGCCCCGCGGCGTTTTCTTTTCTCCGGTTCTTTTGTTTGCGGCGAGAGCCGGATATATGCTAGAACGAAGGAAATCCCATCACTCGAGAGGAAGCATATGGCCGAATTCGACAAGCTCATCGGTTCGAACGGAGTCCCGACCCACTGGTACAATATCGTTCCGGATATGCCGAAACCGCCTGCCGTTCCGCTGCACCCCGCGACGCACCAGCCGGTCACGCCGCAGGACCTGGCGCCGATGTTCCCGCCGTCCCTGATCGAACAGGAAGCTTCGAAAGAGCCGCTGATCGCGATTCCCGAAGAGGTCCGGGACATCCTCTCGATGTGGCGCCCCACTCCCCTCCGACGCGCGCGCAGGCTCGAACAGGCGCTCGGCACCCCCGCGAAAATCTTCTTCAAGTATGAAGGCGTTTCGCCGGCTGGCAGCCACAAGTCGAACACGGCTATCCCCCAAGCATATTACAACAAGCAGGCAGGCATGAAGCGGCTCGCCACCGAGTCGGGCGCAGGCCAGTGGGGCACCTCGCTGGCACACGCGGGCTCGATGTTCGGCCTCGACGTGGCCGTCTACATGGTCCGCTCGAGCGTCACCCAAAAGCCATACCGCAAGGTCGCGATGGAAATGTGGGGCGCGAACGTGTATCCGAGCCCCTCCGAGATGACGAACGCCGGCCGCGCCGAACTCGGCGTCGACCCTGATTGTCCCGGCAGTCTCGGCATCGCGATTTCCGAGGCAGTCGAGGACGCGACCGGCCGCGAAGACACGAACTACGCGCTCGGCTCGGTCATGAACCACGTGCTGATGCACCAGAGCGTGATCGGCCTCGAGGCCCGCCAGCAGATGATGGACATGAAGGAATATCCTGACGTCGTCATCGCCTGCTGCGGCGGCGGCAGCAATTTCGGCGGCATCGCCTTCCCCTTCCTACACGACAAGTTCACGGCAGGGAAAAACGTGCGCGCGATCGCGGTCGAGCCGACCTCCTGCCCCACCCTGACCAAGGGCGAGTTCCGCTATGATCGCGGCGACGTGGCCGGCCTCACGCCGCTCCTGATGATGTACACGCTCGGCCACTCGTTCATGCCGTCCCAGCTCCATGCCGGCGGGTTGCGCTACCACGGTGTTTCACCGCTGGTATCACACCTCTTCAGCGAGGGATTGATCGAGGCGAAGGCGCTCGAACAAATGGCCATCTTCGAAGCCGCCAAGATGTTCGCCCACCACGAGGGCATCATCCCGGCCCCCGAGAGCGCCCACGCCGTCAAGGCCGCGATCGACATGGCCCTCTCGTGCAAGGACACCGAGAAGCCGATGACGATCCTGTTCTGCCTTAGCGGCCACGGCTTCTTCGACCTTGGCTCGTATGCCGATATGATCGCCGGGAATCTCACCGAAGCCGGCTTCTCGCCCGATAAGATGCAGGAATCCCTCGGCAAACTTCCGTCCGTCCAAGTCCGCTGGGAATGATCCTCGCCATGTTCCCGTCACAACCCGTTACCATCTGCCGGGGTGCGTCGCGACGCGCGCCCCGGGTTATTTATTTAGACTAATATATACCAATACATATTTAAATTACGGCCATGCCCCGGGTGGTTCACAAACCGTCTCCGCGTCGTGCGAAGATGACCCCGGCCCGAAGGGCACATTGCGATGCGCCCGGCCGGGATTTCATGGATCGAGTGTTTTCCAAAGCTTGCGGCCATCCTCGCCGTCGGGATAATACCGCGGCAGGGGGTTTGTCACGCGATAGCCGTGCTTTTCGAAGAAACGGATGGAAGCGGCGTTTCCCACGCGCGCCTCGGCGCAGACCGAGCGCATCCCTTCTTGTCGGAAGATGTCCTCCATCGCGGCAAGCAGGAGGCCGGCGGCGCCGGTTCCCTGAAGATTTCGGTGGACGGCGATTTTGTAGATACGACCAGACGGGGCGCCCCTGAAGCGGCGGAGCAGGCCGACGATCTCAGCGCGGATCATCCCGCCGGCATCACGAACCACGAGACATCTGCACGTCGGGGAACGGAGCAGGCGGCCGATCTGCGCCGGCTTGAAAACGTCGACCGGAAGGAACAGCTCCCGCTCGAGCGAGATGATCGCGGGACCGTCGACAGGGCGTGCCACCTGGGGCATACGGATTGTCTCAGGTGAACAGCGACTTGAGACGCGAGAAAATGCCGCCCTTTCGGGGTTTGGCGATGTGCTCATCGCCGGTCAACTGGCTTACGAACCGAGCGATGTCTGCGGCGGCGGGCGAGCCGGGGAAACGTTCCAGGAGAGGAACCCCGGCAAGTTCGGCTTCGGGAACACCCGTCAGGTCGTGGGCAACCGTATCGACATGGCCAACCGGGAGCTTTCTGAACTCATCCAGAAACGCCTGCTGGCCCTCCCGATACTTGTTGACCAGGATGGCGAACTTGTCCTTGTGATAGTTCAGGCGGCTCACGACCCGGAAAAGCCGGTGCATGCGCGTGATACCGGCAATATCGCCGAGACTGGCAAGGACGATGAGGTCCGCCATGTCCCAGGCGAGAAGGGTCTGGTCGTCGATTTCGGCCCGCGTGTCGATGACGATGAAATCATACTGCTTGCCGAGTACCAGCAGAATCTGATTGAGCGCCGTCCGGGAAATGATCTCGGCTTCCTGGGGGAGCTCCGGGCAGAACAGAAAATCGATCTCGTGACGTCGCGTGAAAAATCCCTTGATTCGATCGTAGACCAGGCGTTCTTCCTTCTGGATCAGCCGGCCGACGTTCAGAGCCGCGGGAGCACCGACGAACAGGCTTGCATTTCCGAACTGCATGTCCCAGTCGAGGAACGCGACCCGCTTCCCCGTTCGTGCGAGAAGAACGGCGGTGTTGACGGCGAGCGTGGTGCAGCCCATGCCGCCCTTCGGCGCGTAGAAGGTGATCACCTTTCCCATGATATCGGGCGTCGAGAGCGCCTCGCGGTAGGTTCGCGACAGGGCGAGAAGCAGCTTCGTTCCGACCGAGATCGACTCGACCATGAGTTTCTGGAGGCCATCCCGGTTCATGACCAGGAGCAGGGAGTGCTCGACGGCGACCGCGGTGCTCATGTAGATCTGGTTTTCACGGAGCAGTGCCTCTTCGCCGAAAAAACCGCCGTCCTTGATGACGCCGAGCGTCACGTCATCCCCCGAGTCGATCACGGGCCGCTGAACGATCTTGACGGCGCCGTTTTCGACGATGAACAGGTTGTCCGCCGGGGAGTCCATCTTGATGATGACCTCATTTTTGGCGGCTTCCCGGTGGGTCAGATACCTGCGAAGAATGTCGAAATCGGAATCGGAAAACCCTTTTAGCGCATACATATCGTTATATATCCACTATTTTGGAAGTCTGACGGCATCCGCGATCGTTTCCACGATCGGAAAATGCCGTTCGAACCCGACGAGCTGGAAGACTTTCTTGATCGTCGGGTTGCAGCCGGCGATGATGAGCTTTCCGCCCTTGGTCTTGAGCAGGGAAACGTTCGCGACGATTCCGCTGATTCCCATGCTGTCGATGATCGCCGCCTTCTTGAAATCGAGGATGATGATCTTGTGGTCGGCCTCGAGCTGCTGCTTGATCGCGGCCGCAAGTTCCATCCCGTGATCGCCCGTCACGTCGTCGGGCACGGCTACGACCTGACATCCGTCGACCGTCGAAACATGGAAAACCATTCTGCCCCTCCCCAAAGAATATCTTAATCGGAGCGTATACTACCAGATTTCCCACCCTCCATCAATGAATCTCACCGGGGGTGTTGTGATATACTTCGCACCTATGAAGAGTTTGAGGAAACGGCTGCACGAACGAAGCCCCTCTACCCTTTCGCAGTTCATCCAGGCCTTCAACGAGCTCTCTTCCGAAAGCCCGGATTCTGAGATTCCGCCGCTGAAGCGTCTTCGCATCGCCTTTTTCGCGACGTTCACTGCCCGCGGACTCAAGGAAGTCCTCTTTTGCACATCGCTGGAAGAAGGAATCTGGGGAGACATCCGCGAAATCCCCTATGGTTCGGGAATACAGGAACTCCTCGATCCGCGGTCTGACGTGTGCCGTTTTTCCCCCGAAGTGCTCTTTCTTTTTCAAGATCTTGCTTCGTTCGCGGGCGATGCCGCTTTGTCCGGAAACTGCACCCTGCCCGGAGGTTTCGCCGAATGGTGGAAGGAGCGCTGGGCGCACCTCCGCCAGGTGCTGGAAACTATTCTGCGCAATATTCCCGGGGTGCTGGTCGTCCACAATTTCGAGATCCCCCTCCGGACGCCGTTCGGCATTCTCGAGAACAAACAGGCCTGCGGCATTGTCGAGGCCATCGATCTGGTGAACCAGGAACTACGCTCGTTCGCTCGCGAAAACCACCGGCTGTTCGTCCTGGATTACCGGGCATTCTGCGGGCAGCATGGCGCGGAGACGCTCTCCGACCCCAAGATGAATTACCTGGCCGACGCCAAGATCCGCTTCGACCGTTTTCCGTCCCTTGCCGCAGCCTGGCTTCCCTACATTCGAGGCGCATCTTCCCTGGCGCGCAAATGTCTGGTGACCGACCTCGACAACACCCTCTGGGGCGGCGTTGCCGGCGAGGACGGGATCAACGGAATCAGGCTCGGTCCCACACCCGAGGGGCGACCTTTCTGGGAAGTCCAGAAGTATCTGCTCGGCCTCTATCAACGCGGGATCATCCTCGCCATCAACAGCAGAAACAATCCGGAAGACGCCCTTCAGATCATTCGCGATCACCCGCACATGGTCCTGCGCGAGAAGCATTTTGCCGCCATCCGCCTCAATTGGAACGACAAGATCGCGAATCTCCGCTCCCTTTCGGAGGAGCTGCATATCGGTCTCGACTCGATGGTCTTCATGGATGACGATCCCCTCAACTGCGAAATGGTCCGCTCGGCCCTTCCCGAGGTGAAGGTCGTCGAACGGCCCAAGGATCCCAGCTTGTTCATGCGAACCCTCACCGCCCTCACGGACTTCGATTCGCTGGCCCTGACGGCCGAGGATCTCGGGAAGGGCCGCATGTATGCCGGCCAACGTCTGCGCAAGGAGTTCGAGCAGTCAGCCACCAGCCCCGAAGAATACCTTCGCGGCCTGCGAATGACGATGACGGCCGAAGCCGCCGATGCATTCTCTCTCCCCCGACTGGCGCAGCTGACCCAGAAGACCAACCAGTTCAACATGACGACCCGCCGGTACCAGGTTGCCGAGGTGGAAGCCATGAGCAAACGGTCGGACTGGGGGGTCCTCTCCGTTCAGGTTGCCGACGCATTCGGCGACAACGGCATCATCGGCGCCATGATCTTCCAGCAGCTCGGGAAGCGTCTGCGAATCGATACATTTCTTCTCAGTTGCCGGGTCATCGGCCGCAACATCGAAGACGCCATGCTGGCGCTTCTCCTGGAGGAAGCGAAAAAGCGGGAATGCGACACGCTGGTCGGCGAGTTCATCCCGACGGCCAAAAACGCCCCGGCCAGGGATTTTTTCAAAACCCGTCATTTCGCGCAAACCGGCGAACGGGATTCCTGCGAACTGTGGGAGCTTTCCGTCCCCGCCGTCATTCCATTTCCCGATTATATCCAACGCATGGAAAAGGCTTGAATATGGATGATCTGCGCGCGCTCGTCGCCACCATTCTCGATGTCGAATCGGCCGTTCTGCTGCCCGATGCCCCCCGGGCCTCGATTCCGAAATGGGACTCTTTCAACCACCTGATGCTGATCAGCGAGCTCGAAGGCCGTCTCGGGGTTTCCTTCACCATGGAAGAGGTCGGATCGATCCAGACACTGGGACAACTCCATGCTCTCATCCGGAAGAAGAAAAGCTGATGGTTTCCGGAAGCGCGCCCGCCTGTAAAAGCTTCGACGAACTCCAACCGGGGGATGCCGTCGAATTTTCCGTCACCATCTCACCTGCGGACCACGAGGCATTCAAACACTTGTCGGGCGACGACAGCCCGATCCACCAGAGTCCCGACTTTGCGCGTTCCACGGTCTTCGAAAGGCCGATCGGATACGGATTCCATCTATCGAGCTTGCTGTCGCGGCTCTACGGGATGCTCCTTCCCGGCGGCAGTTCCATCTGCATCAGGCAGGACAGCCAGTTCATCAAACCGTTCTTCCCGGGAGACACCATTCGCGTTCAAGCGAAAGTGACGAAAAAAATCCAGTCGACGAAGTTCGTCGAAGTAACCTCGGAGATGTTCAGATCTTCATCGGAATGTGTTTTCCGCGGGGTTGGTATCGTGCAGGTTTTATTTTCCCGCTCCCAACTGATGCCTCTGTATCGCCACGACGACCGGATCCTGTATATCGGTGACTTTCTCAGATCGCTCGAGGCGGCCGGAATCCGGAGCGGCGATACGCTGTTCGTCCATTCAGACATCGGCGTGTTCGGCAAACTAGCGACCTTCGACCGCAACGCCCTCCTGCAGGCCCATATCGATTTGCTGCGCAAGGCGGTCGGCAATCAGGGCACCCTCGTCTTTCCGACCTTCACCTACAGCTTCTGCAAGGGTGAACCATTCGACCCGCGGAACTCCCCGTCGACGGTCGGCATCCTGACCGAGTATTTCCGCGCACAGCCGGGCGTGGTCCGTTCCAATCACCCCATCTTCTCGGTCGCGGCCCAGGGCCCACTCGCCGATGAACTCTGCAACGTCGGCTCGGACTCCTTCGACATGGGCTCCATTTTCGGCAAGCTGCGCACCCGGCAAGCCAAGATTCTGTTTCTTGGGGCCCCCTTCCACTCCTGTACCTTCGTCCACCACATCGAACAGATGCATGGAATCCCCTATCGCTACATGAAAACCTTTGCAGGAACGATCAGGGGCGACGGCGGTGATTTTCCCGCCGAGGCCACATATTTCGTTCATTATATAGACAATAATATTCAACTCGATCTCCAGCGGTTCGAACACGATCTGATCGCGCAGGGACTGATGTCCTCACACGCCGTCGGCGCGGGCACCGTTCTCTGCGTTTCGGCCGAGGGGCTCTTCGCCGCAGGCTTCCGACATTTGGATGCCAACCCATTCTTTTTCCTGAAGGAGCCGGTCGCATGACCTACCCATATTGCCAAAGCACCAATCTCGAAGTCGTCTTCCAGACCGGCGCGACGGAGGTGGCCTCCTGACCATGTCGACCCAGAACACATCCGAGCAGATGTATGCCTGGCTTCGCGAGCTTTTCCCCATCTACCGCAGCCTGACGGGAAATGGAACTCGGCAGACGCTTGCCTACATCCGCAACCTGTTTCCCCAGCTGACGCTTCACGAAGTTCCCTCGGGAACCTCGTGCTTCGACTGGAACGTCCCCGAGGAATGGAACGTCCGCGATGCCTTCGTCGCCGACGAGCAGGGGCGCAAAATCATCGATTTCCAGCAGCACAACCTACATCTCATGGGCTATTCGATCCCGAAGGACGAGGTCGTCGATCTCGACGAGCTCCAGAACCATCTTCACTCGCTCGAAGAGCAGCCGGACGCGATCCCCTACGTCACGTCCTACTATTCCCGTGAATGGGGGTTCTGCCTGCCGCATCGGCAGAGACAGCGCCTGCAACCCGGAAAATACCGGGTCTTCATCGACTCGACCCTCCAGCCGGGGCATCTCACATTCGGGGAAGCCATTCTCCCGGGGAAGGAAGCCGGCGAAATCCTGTTTTCCACCTATGTCTGCCACCCCTGCATGGCAAACAACGAGCTTTCCGGGCTTGTCGTGGCCACGGCCCTGGCGCGCTGGATCGCGGCTCTTCCCGATCGGCGGTTCACCTACCGGTTCCTGTTTCTCCCGGAGACGATCGGCTCGATCTACTATCTCAGCCGAAATCTCACGCATCTGAAGCGGCATCTGCTCGCAGGTTTCATCGTCACGTGCGTCGGCGACGATCGCACCTATTCCTACCTGGCATCGAGAAGCGGGCAAACGCTCGCAGACAGGGTCGCCAGGCATGTTCTGACCCATCACACCCCGGGATTTCAGACCTATTCATTCCTCGAGCGCGGCAGCGACGAGCGTCAGTATTGCAGTGTCGGCGCCGATCTTCCGGTCGCCTCGATCATGCGAAGCAAGTACAACACCTATCCGGAGTATCACACCTCGTTCGACGACCTGTCGCTGGTTTCTCCCCAGGGGCTGGGCGGCTCATTGGATATCCTGCAACGCGTCGTCGAAACGCTGGAACTCAACCGTTTCTACCGAACGACCTGCATCTGTGAGCCGCAGTTGGGGAAGCGCGGGATGTATCCGAACATCTCCACCTCCAAAACCTTCGCCCAGGTTCGCACCATGCGCAATGTCATCGCCTACGCCGACGGCACCATGGATCTGATCGGGCTTGCCGACCGCATCGGCGCCTCGACGGCCGAGGTGATCCCGATCATCCGGAAACTGGCCGAAGCCGGCCTTCTAGAGATCATCCCCTAGATTTCTTCCGGGAATTCCCGGCTTTGTCCCGTGTGCCCTGCGCGATTGCCCCCGCCGGCGAAAGTTTTCTCGCGCGAGGCATTGCAGGCAGACGTTTTCCGATGGTAGTGATGAAGCATGTCGATCCCCTCGTCTTTCTTTCATCGCCACCTCGTCGTTCTCGGAGGGCCGGCCGGCCCCGATGCCCCCGTTCCAGGCGGAGCCGGCATACCGGCAGGCCCATGGAGCGACATCATGGCGGTGGACGGCGGCGCAAACACCCTGTGTTCGTGGAATGTCGCCGCACAGACCGTCGTCGGCGACGGAGATTCGATCACCCCCGAGGCGTCGGTGTTCCACGAGACCGCCGGGGCCGTCTTTCACCGCTTCCAGGCCGACAAGGACGCGACCGACTTCGAGCTGGCCCTGAACGTGCTGAACAGCGCACCGGAAGACGAGATCCATCTCGTCGGCATGACGGGAGGCCGCACCGATATGTCGCTCGCCAACCTGCTCGTGCTGGGCAGTCGCACCGGGAAAGGCTTCTTCACGTTCGACCTCCCGGACGGCTGCGGAGGCGTGATGGGCCCCGGTTCGCTCGAGATCGACCTGCCTGCGGAGACGCCCTCGGCGCTCCTGGCACTCTCACCGTCAGCATCGGGCATCGTTTCCCAGGGCGTTCGTTGGCCGCTGAACGGCGAAACGATCTCGCTTCACGAGGCCCGGGGCGTGAGCAACATCGTCACGGCTCCACCGTGGCATCTGCGTCTGGCCTCAGGCGCGCTTCTTTGGCTTCTGCGCGGCCTTCGCCGCAGCGATATCCGCCTTGCCTGGGCTGCTCCGGGCCAACCTTCACAACACGGGAGCCCATCGTGACCACGAACGACCTTTTCCGCATCGCCGGCCAGTTCCGGCCAGTCGATACGATCGCCGATGTCCGCCCCTACGGCGCCGGCAACATCAATCGCACGTTCCTCGTCATCTGCGGCGTTCCCGAGACGGAGCGATTCATCCTTCAGCGGATCAATTCCCACGTGTTTCCCAGGCCCGACCTGGTCATGAAAAATATCCGCGTCTTCACCACCCACGCATCCCGCAGGCTTCAGGCCGAGCCGCTTTCCGAAAATCGCCGCTGGGTCGTTCCCGAGATCGTTCCGACCCTGCACGGCAAAGACGCGTTTCTCGACGAGGATGGGGCGTGCTGGCGCGCACTGAGCTTTGTCGGACACGCCGTCGCCCACGACATCCTGAAGACTCCGGAACATGCCCGCGAGATCGGAACAGCCCTCGGAATCTTTCACTCGCTCGTCAGCGACCTGCCCTGCGCCGACCTTTCGGATACGCTCGAAGGGTTCCACATCACGCCCCGCTACCTGGAACAGTTCGACGCGGCCCTCGAGACCGGTCGACGCATGGATTTCGCCGGATTTTCCCACGCCGTCAGGTTCGTCGAGGCCCGGCGAGGGTTCGCCGGCATTCTCGAAAAAGCCAGGGCCGACGGCAGACTCGCGTTGCGGCCCATCCACGGCGATCCCAAGGTGAACAATATCATGCTGGACGAGACGAGTGGCCGGGCGGTGAGCATGATCGACCTTGACACCGTCAAGCCGGGCCTCGTCCAATACGACATCGGCGACTGCCTGCGGTCGGGCTGCAACCCGCTCGGCGAAGAGACCGAAGAATGGGAGCTGGTGCGCTTCGACACGGCAATGGCGCGAGAGATTCTCCAAGGCTATCTCGGTGAAGCGCGCGGCTTTCTGACGGCCGACGATATCGCGCTTATAGCGGATTCGGCTCGGCTGATCGCGTTCGAGCTCGGCTTGCGCTTCCTGACGGATCATATACATGGTGATATATATTTCAAGGCCGGCTACCAGGGGCACAACCTCCACCGGGCCCTCGTCCAGTTCAGGC
>JAGOCE010000475.1 GCA_017998915.1 Candidatus Ozemibacteraceae bacterium | reverse complement strand
GCGACGATGTTCGTAATCATGGGCAAGATGATACCCGCACTCCTGCCGCCGTTCAAGCGGCGAGAAAATTTCGTTCGGATCACACTCGAAACCTGATATCATGCCCCGAAGATCGAATGTACCGAGGAGGATTCCCCTGATGAGATGGAAATGGTCTCTGGCGGTTCTGATTGGCGTCATGCTGATGACGGCGGCCGTGTTCGCGTCGAACGACGTGCGTAAGGGCGGCAGCCTGTGGGCTGCGATCGAGGATGACGGCACGATCCGGATCGAAGGCAGTATCGCCGGCTCCTTCGAGAGCGACGGGACGGTGCGGAAAAACGGCAGCATCGTCGGCGCGATCGAAGCCGATGGCACGATTCGCATGAATGGTTCCCTTTTCGGCAGCGTCGACAAGGACGGAACCCTGCGCAAAGGCGGTTCGTTGTACGGCAACATCGAGGACAACGGAACGATCCGGAAAAACGGCTCGATCTGGGGCTCCGTCGAACAGGCCGACACATTCGACCGGAAGCGGGCTGTCGCCGCCCTGCTGTTCTTCTTCTGCGACGAGTTCTGATCGGAAGCGTTTCCTGTGGAATGCCTCTCTCGGAAAGCCTCGAGGGTGGCTGAGAATGAAAGAGCCCCGCGGAAATCCCATGGGGAAAGACTTGAAGAGGAGCTTGCCATGCGCTTTTCCACCCTGTTTCTGAATGTTCTGGCGCTGACGGTGTTCTGTCTCGCCTCTGGTGCCCTGCTTGCCGTGCCTCCGTCCGAGAGCGCGAAGAAGGAGCTGCTGACAGCCGTCGAGAGGCTTGAGAAAGACGCGGCCGAACCGCTCGCACGGTATGAGAAGCTCAAGGCCGAAGGCAAACTCGAGGAGGTCGGCAATCAGCGGAACTGCGTCGATATCGGGCACCAGCTGCGGCGGCCGATGCTCGATGCCATCGACGCCTTCGATGCGGCCGTCACCGGCGGCGGTGGCCACGATCCCTGGCCGGCATCCGATCCCGACATCGCGAAGGCCCGCCAGACCATCGACGCGATGCGCGCGAAGCTCGAAGCCGCGGGCATGTTCACCATGCGCATGCCGGGCGAGCCGCCGACCACGATCCAGGACCGCGTCGATAACATCCACGATGCCGCCTGGAATGCGGCTCTCGATGCCAAACACGGAAAGATCGACGACGCCCGTGCGTCGTTCAAACAGCTCGACAGCAGGGTCGAGGGCGCGAAGGCCGAGGCTGGAAGCGCCGACCACCCCGGATTCAAGCGCTTCCTGACAGCGTATGCGAAGCACAAGGCCGACGCCGAGACGTATTTCGCGAAGAGCGATTCCGAACGCGGCGGGGTCGACAAGGAAGTCGCCGATCTCACCGCAACCTACGAGAAGGTCCAGAAGTGGTTCCAGGAGGTCGAAACCCGCTCGGGTGGCGGCGGCACGGAAGAGGGCATCATGGCATCGCTCAGCGAGCTGGCCACGATGACCGAGGCTTTCGAGACGGGCGATCTGCCCGCGGTGACGAAGCAGATGGAGGCGTTCGCCGCGACATACGGCAAGACCCAGGCCGATATCGACCAGAAGATTACCGAGCTCCAGGGCAGAAACGATTACAATCCCTCGCCCGGCAGAGCCTACGCCCAATTGGGAGAAATGATCGCCAGGGCCCGTGAAATCAAGACCGACCGGGCTGCGTATCTCCTTCAGGACGTCACGCAGACGATCAACGGCCTGAACAGCTTTGCCGAAGACATCCAGGTCAAACGCATGCTGGTCTGCAAGACCAAACTCGAGCTGGCCGCCCGGCTCGATCCCGCGAACGCACAGGTGAAAGAGCGGCTGGCGGGCGTCGATGGCGAGATTTCCTCCCGCAGCGCCTTCATCGAGAAAGAAATCGACGGCCGGCAGTGGGAAGGCCATGCCGCGACCTTCCAGGGCCCGGGAGACGCCGATGCTCTCGCCGCCGAGGCCGCGAAATATTTGAAACTCAACGGCTGGGAAGACAATCCGCCCAGAGAACTGCTCGCGGTGCGCATCGCCGGCGCCTGGCGAGGTGGTGACAAGAACCTGCTCGGCGAGTTCATCAACTACCAGCTCCCGTGCGAGGCGGCGTTCCGCCTGAACTCCGACAAGGCCGCCGGGAAGGACCTCGCCCGCGTCTACTTCATTTCCCTGTACACCCAGGACAAAGTCTACAACCCACCGTTCGCCAAGGGCGGCGTCGGTGACAACTACTATCTGAGAGCCTCGAAGGTGACTGGCGGTTCGGCCGGCTCTGGTTCCGGCGCGGGCGCTGGCCCGTTGGGCGGCTGGGGCCTGTTCTCGACGCTGTTCTGGCTGGCTCTCGCCCTCGTGAACATCGTGGCCGGCCTTCTTGCAGCCGAGTCCTTCCTGACCGGCAAGCTCCCACCGGCGGCCGGCCTCGTGAAAGCCCTCTCGCCCCTGAAAGGCACGATCGGCCTGGCTTGCATTGCCATCGGCGGCCTGGCCTTCCTGCGCGCGCTGGTCCTGTATTTCAGCCCACTGGCCGACCTCCTGCCCCAGGCAGCCGCCATCGCCGCCGGCCTCCTGCTGGCCCGCGAGCGTATGGTCGCCACCGCTGCGATCCTGACACAGCAGGCCCAGGCGGCTCAGGCCGCACAGGCGGCCCAGACAGCTCAGGAGCCGGCCCAGGCTTCCACCGCGACGCCGGCCGACGCTTCCCAGACCGCTCCTGCGAAGCCTCCCGTCACGTTCGACGTCGCCGCGGCGAAGCTCGCGGCCCTCGAGCCCCTGTCGGTTCCCATAGGCCTCGCCTGCGTCGTCTTGGGCATCCTCCACCTGGTCATGGGAGGCTTCCCCCTGATCTGACGCCGTTTCCGGAATATCCCTTGCGCAGGGGCGGGCAGCAAACCCGCCCCTGCGATCTTTCAGCGCGAATCGCTTTTCCGAAA
>JAGOCE010000474.1 GCA_017998915.1 Candidatus Ozemibacteraceae bacterium | reverse complement strand
GTGCGCGGGCTGTATCCGATGCCGTCGAGGGGTCGGGAAGCATCTCCGGAAGGGTGATGGCGATCGAGGCTGACTGCAGCTCAGCCTGGATCCACGCCGCGAAGCCGAGCGTCGGAACGAACGACTGCGCTTCGATGGGAAGGAAGGCGAGGGGCATGACGCGGATGACCCCGTCCGGGTCGGGGCGCTGGTTGATCAGCCCTTCATCGGCAGCGCCGCCGGCAACTGCCTCGCACAGGGGCAGAGGCTCCGGCGGCCGCTCCGCCGACTCGTCGGAGATCTGGACGGCTTCGGCGCCGCTGTATCCCTGGCGACTGACGAAGTGGCGCGCCGTGACGACGGCGGGAAAGCTGGCAATGGCGGCCGCGAGCCGCGCATCCTCCTCAGCGCCCCGGGGTAGGTCGTAGATGTAATCCAGCGCCGCGACCCGCCCCCCGGCACGGGCGATCTCCCCGAGCGTCCGTGCCATGTCGATGCGGTCGGGTTCCCGGCCGAACTGGCTGACGAACAGCTGGTCCTTCGCGACGACGGCGACGGGTGGGGCGGCGACAGGAGGTCGGAAGAAGACGAACAACAGGTCGGCAACCCGGTTTTCGAGAACGGTCATCAGGTGCCGCGGCCCCGGGGCAAGCGCGACGAGCGCCAGCAGGACCGTCGTGATCAGGACCCAGGGCCTGCCGGGTCCAGTCCTCCCGGGGGATGTCATGACGGGCGAATCATCTGAAGCGGAACTTCGGCAGTTTGATCTTCTTCGGCGCTTTTTCGATGAGTTTCTGCAACGCGTCTCCGCGCTTCTCGTTTACCTTCGACTCGTGTTCGGCCCGTTGCGCTTCGATGTCGGTTTCGACTCCGAGGCGGTATTCGGCGACGTTCTGCGCGAAGCCCGGGTCCTGCCATTCGATTCTGCGCGCGGTTCCGGCTGCCGGATCGAACTCGGCAGCGAGCGGTGCCGACGGCGTGACCGAAACGGGCTCGGTTTCACCCGGGAGCCTGGCGAGCAGCGTCCCGCTGTTCACCAGGATGAAGTGCTGAAGACGATCGCCCTCGGCTTTCACCGCGACCAGTGCATCAAGATTCTCGATGGGATTTTTCAGCCTGAACGTGCCGACGCCCTCTTCGAGCATCATGCCGCCGCGTTCGGGCCGGAGTTTCACCACCTGGCATCCCTCGGCCGGAGACGCTGCGATGAACTGGCCTTCGCCGAGATGGGCTTCGGAAAGCCCGTTTTCGGGCACGATGATCGGATTCGACGGCACGGGGTATTTCCCTTCGTCGATCTTCGGTTCGAATGCCGCACCTTTGAGGTCCTGCACCGCCTGTTTGATTTCCTGGGCCTGGCTCATTCGGTTCGCGAACGTCTGACGCATGCCGCGGAATCGGCCGAGTTTCTGCAGAACCGGCCCCGCGATACCCTCCGTCAGAGAGTTCATCCGGTCTCGCGCGCGGCCGAGCCTGGCGGGCATCACCGCCCCTTCGGTGTTGACCCCGGCGATGCCCTGAAGCGTTGACGGGACGGCCCCGAGCCGCATGCCAAGGGCGCCGAAACGCTCCTGCAGCCGCTGAAGGGGTTTGAACTCGGTCACCTGGCCGAACCCTTCGGCCAGCGAGCCGTCGAGCCCCATGATGCTTCGGCCGAACGCGGCGAGCCGGCTGCCGGCCTTCACCCTGCGGGTCTTGCCGGTGACCGCGTGCGTCAGCTCGACGTCGCCCTCGAACACGTTCACGACCGTACCGCCCGCGCCCTCCACGCCAAGCTCCAGGCCCGGCGTCATCAGCAGCGGCGCGATGTTGTCGTGAATCTCGACCTCGAACAGGGTGCCCTTGACGCCCGCGATGACGTCGGCCGTCTGTACCTTGAAATCGCTTCCCGAGACGACCTTGAACAGGAACGAGCCCTGCTGTGCGTTCAGCTTCGTCAGGGCCGCCTGGTCCAGCGTCATTGGCACCTCGAACAGGCTGCCTTCCTTCACCGCCAGCACGCAGGTGTTCTTCAGGGAAAGCTCGGCGCTGCTTTCTGAGCCCGTCTTGACCTTGTCGCCGCCGTCGAGCCGCTTGAGCGCGCCGGCCAGTTTGAGGTTGGCCGGAACGGGCTTGAAGGGGGCTTCCTGCCCTTTCTTCACTTCGACCTTGCCTGAAACCTTGATCAGCTCCGTCGCCGTCAGGTCGACGGCGGCATGGGCGGTTCCGCAGATAAACGCGCCGGCGGCGAGCCAGGCGCGGATGTTTCCGTTTCGGATCATAACTCCTCCTCGTGCACGGATGCCGTGCAGGTCCGCATCTTAATGCGCATCGACGCGCCTGTCAAACCGTCCGGGCCGCCTTGATCGTTTTCCACGAGATGAACAGCGCCAGTCCCAGCCAGCCGATGCCGACGAGCATGGGTGGAAGGTGCCACATCTCGGCCAGTCTGTAAGCGTCCGAGATCGGGATCGTCCTATCTATGAGGTCTGATTTAATATCTATAAGTACATAATAGCACGAGGTCAGTCCCAGATATCGGAGAAACTGGTCGCAAAAGAGTTCGCTGCCCTTTCGGCCGAGATGGAGGAGCGCGGCCCCGAATGCCGCACAGAACAGGAAGCCGAACAGGTTGCGCACGTAGAGCACCGTGATGACGAGCATCCCGGCGCCGAGTGCCTGCGTGATCGCACGATCGTGGCGGGTGCGGGCAGCCGCCAGAAGAAGGCCCGAGCCCCACAGCAGGCTGCCCAGGTAGCCGGCTGTCAGGACCAACCAACGGCTGCCCCCGCGTGTGATGCAGAATCCGCTCTGGTCCGTCGAGAGCGAGATGCCCTCGATCGAACCGCCTGTCACGACGGCCGCGAGGCCGTGTGACAGTTCATGGAAGAACACCGTCAGGATCTTGAACGGGAACACCAGGAAACTGTCCCAGAACACCAACGTTGCAAGGAACAGGA
>JAGOCE010000083.1 GCA_017998915.1 Candidatus Ozemibacteraceae bacterium | reverse complement strand
GGAAGCGTTCTCCCGGGCGTATCATCAACAGATCGCCAGGTTCGACGGCATCGACGTGGATGTCGACGACCGCGCCGTCGGGGGCAACGCGGCGGGCCGTTCCCTGCTGAAGGCTCGTCAGGCCGCGCAAAGAAGCGGCAGCCTCGCGCCGGGCGACGGACTCGAGGCGTTTTCCGATCGAGATGAACAGGATGAGCAGGGCGGCCGCCTCGAAATGGATCATGCCGTGATGCCCCGCGAAGGAGGGCAGCAGCAAAACGAGGGCCGAGTAGCCCCAGGCCGCGCCCACTCCGAGCGCGACGAGAACGTCCATGTTCGTGCTGCGATTTTTCAGCGACCTCACGGCGCCCGAAAAGAAGCGCCGGCCGGTGGTCATCAGAAGCAGCCCCGACAGCACCATCTGGGTGGACCGGTTCGCCCAGGTATCGGCGGCGCCCATCGCGAGAACAGCGACGGGAAGAGCCAGCAGGGCGGTGAATGCGAGTCCGGCTCGGCCGGTTTCCTCAGCCGGTTCCGCGTCGACGGGCCTGGCTTCGTACCCCAGGCTGACGATCTCTTTGCGGATCGTTTCGGGGTCGATCTTTTCAGGGTCGTACGAGATTTCCGCCGATTCGTCGGCGAGATAGACTCGGGCGGAAAGAACGCCATCGAGCCTGGAAAGCCCCTTTTCGATGCCGCGCGAGCAGTTCGCGCAGCTCATTCCCCCGATGAGCAGGAAGAGTTCTGCGGGGGCGCGCCCCGTGGCGCCGGGCTGGTCAGAGGGCATCGCCCCGGGTGTCGGATGCGGGAGCCGGCGGATTGGTCTTCAGGTGCTCGATGGTCTTTTTCACGGTTTCGAGGGTTTCGCCCTCGCCCATGCCGTGCAGTTTTCCGTCGGGATCGACGGGCCAGGCGCCCTGGACGAAGTTGTTCACCTGGTAGCGGCCGGCGGCTCCGGGCACCAGGAACACCAGCATCTGCCGGCGGGGCTTGAACACGACCTCGTCCTCGAATCCGCCGCCGATCGTGTCGACGAGAATCTCGTCGCCGGGCTTCGCTTCGCCCTTCAGGGTTTCATGGACCGTGAGAATATTCTCGACCTGCGCAAAACCTTTTTCATCGGTGCCCGTTTCGGTGCTTTTCTTGAGACTGGCAACCGCGATGAGCTCGGAACCGGCGATCAACTGATCGTTGGGAATGGTCTGAATCATGGCAAAAGCGCCTCCAATCATGAGCAACATGCCGAGCACGGCGGGGACCGTTCGAGCCCACAGCAGATGTTTCATCACATTCCTCCTTTGCCGGGCATGTTTCGCGGCCTTCGGCCACATACCCTCGATTCTGCAAAACGCAGAAAATGCGCCTGCAGATTGCCAAAGCGACGCGTTTCATTTAACCATGATGATGGTCAAAACACAAACCACCCTACGGAAGCCGACGTGAAGATTCTTCAACTCGTGAACGCCCTCACCTGGGGCGGCGCGCAAATACTGGTCTCGGACCTGGCGCGCGCGGCCCGCCGTGCCGGCCACGCCACGGTCATCGCCGCGTTCCGCGACGGGCCGCTCAGCGCCCCGCTTCGCCGGGAAGGCTTCGACGTCAGAATTCTGGGCGAGGAGCTGTTCGACATCGCTGCAGCCTGGCGGCTTCTCGCCCTCTGCCAAGAGTTCCGCCCCGACGTGATTCACTCGCACCTCTCGCGGGCCACCTTCTGGGCCCGGGTTCTCAGAAGCCGGCTGCCGCGAACCAGGCTGGTGACGACGATCCACGGCTTCGAATCGGGCAGGTTTCACGCCGTCGAGAAACGCATGGCGAGCCTGTCCGACCACATCCTCTTCCCGAGCGGGTTTCTCGCCGACTGGTACGAGAAAAGCATCCACAAGCTGCCGGCCGGCCGCGCTTCCGTGATCTACCCCGGGGTGGAAACCGGGCCGGCGCCGCGAACGTTGCGAGGATCGCCTGAGCGCCCCCTCAGGATCGGAACGCTTTCCCGTCTTCATCGGGTCAAAGGGATCGATATCCTGCTCGAATCTTGCGCCGGACTGTGTTCCAGGTATCCCCTGCAGATCGTGATCGGCGGCGACGGGAAAGAGCGACGCAGTCTCGGGGAACTAGCCGCGCGTCTCGGCATCGAAGCCCGCGTGGAATGGACCGGCCCGGTTTCCTCCCCGAAGGAGTTTCTCGACACGCTCGACGTCTTCGTCGCGCCGTCACGCGAGGAAGCGTTCGGCATCACCATCTGCGAAGCCATGGATCGCAGCCTTCCGGTCGTCGCGAGCAGGGTCGGCGGAATCCCGGAAATCGTCCGTGACGACATCGACGGTTTTCTCGTTCCGCCAGCAGACAAGGATGCGCTCGCCCAGGCCATCGAGCGACTCCTGCGGGACGAACCACGCCGTCTGTCGATGGGCATCTCCGGCAACCGCCGCATCAGCACGGAGTTCCCCCGGAAAGCCTGTCTCGACAAGCACATATTATTATATAACAACTTATTTATTGCTTCTCCCGAAAGTCGTCCCGCCATACATCTTGCCGTCTCGTCATGCGAACTCGGCGGCGGCGAGCGGCTGGCGCTTTCGCTGGCGCAGGCGCTCCGGGACTGCGGCGTCCGCATCACCGCCACCTGCGCCGGAGATCCCCTCGCGGCGAGTCTCAGGCAGGCGGGCATCGAGACATCCGTCGCTCCGATGACGGCCGGTGGCTTTTTCTTCGGCATCCGCCTGGCGCGGGACCTTTTGGTTCACCGACCGAATCTCGTCAGCGCGCACCTGAACCGGGCGGCCCTGGCATCGGGCATGCTCCGTCTCATCGGCGGGCCACGCGTGATCTCCCACGTTCACGGCCTCAACAGGGAAATCTACTACCGGTTTTCCGACCATCTCGTCGCCGTTTCGGAATCCGTCGGCGAGCATCTCCGGAGCCAGGGCGTTCCGCCGGAACGGATTTCCGTCATTCCAAACTGCATCCCCGGACAACCGATGAACCAGGCCGTTCCTCCGGCTCCTCCCTGGATCGTCGGGATTCCTGCGAAGCTCCACGCGAACAAGGGTCATCGCTGGGCCCTGGAAGCTATATCGAATAATATACATAAACTGCCGGATCTGCGGATATGGATCTTCGGAGACGGTCCCGAACGGGAGTCTCTGCTGTCGTTCGTCATGGCCGGACCGCTGAAGGATGTCGTGACGTTTCACGGCTTTCAGCCCGACATGGACGCCTGGTATCCGAAGCTCCACCTGGTCATGCTGCCATCCCTCGGCGAAGGCATCCCACTGAGCCTGATCGAGCCGATGCGATGGGGACTCCCCTGTATCGCAACGAATGTCGGCGGCATCCCCGAAATCGTCGAGGACGGGGCAAACGGCGTGCTCGTGAAGCCCGGCGACGAAGAGGGGCTTATCGCCGCCCTGAACGGGCTTTTCTCCCCCGAAGCGTATCGGTCCTCCCGTGACGCCGCTCGCAAAAAATTCATCACGATCAATGATTTCGGCGGAATGATCGATCGGGTCAAACAGGTTTGCGCACAGGTTTCAGGCCTGCCGTCCTTTGACGCAACCGCCCCCTCCGCGTCATGAGCGGCCGACCGATGCTCTTCGCTGGCGCCGTTCCCTGGAACGGCCTCCGGCAACGGCACCAGGCACTTGCCTCAGGACTCGCCGACGACGGCTGGGACGTGACGTATCTCGATCCGCTGCAAAGCGGAGGCTGGGGAGTCATTCGACGGGACCTGGGCTGCAGGCTGAGAACGCTTTCGATCCGCATTCCCTTCCGGGCCGCCGGGTTTCCCGGTCTCCAGGCCGTGGCGATGAAGCTCGCCATGGTTCATCTGGCTGCAAATGGCCTCAGACCGTGCGATACACGGCTTTGGGTGGGCGATCCCGCCCTTTCGCCATTATCCCGGCTTCCCTGGAATTCGGTCATGTACGACCGATGCGACAGGCACGGTGCGTTTCCGGGCCAGCGACGACGACCATGGATCGTTCACGAACGACAGCTGTACCGGCGCGCCGATCTCGTGTTTGCCTCCTCGCCCCTGCTGGCCGATGAAGCTGCAGAGGCCGGGGCGACGTCGGTCCATCTCGTGCCGAACGCCGTCGACGCGCACTGGCTCTTTCCGCCGCCGCCGAAACGACCGGCCGGCCCGCCGTTCAGACTGATTTCGGCCGGCGCGCATTACGAATGGACGGATCACGCATGGCTCGCCGCCCTCGCCGGCCAACCGGGCGTCGAGCTTCACATCGCCGGACCGGGTCGGGGCCAGGGCTGGAAAAACCTGCTGGCCATCGCCGGCGTGACCTGGCACGGCGTCCTCGATCATGCGGCGCTGCGCGAACTGCTTGACCGGTGCCACATCGGCCTGATACCGTTCCGGGACGATCCACTGACGGCCGGGGTCGATCCGGTGAAAGCCTACGAGTATGCGGCCAGGGGGCTTGCCGTCTGGACACCCCGCATCGAGTCCCTGCGCCGGCATCCTCTGGTCACCCGGACACTGACGCCGGACGAAGCGACAGGCCGGCTCGGAGAGGACGGCGCGCTCGCGCCTCTGACGTTGAGACCCGCGACCTGGGACGACCGGCTCGCCGTGATTTGCAGACTATTGAAGGAACGCGAGGGAAGATGACCGCCAGGCACCTGCTGCTGATCGGTTTTTTCGGCGAAGGCAATCTCGGAGATGACGCGATTCTCCGAGGAATAGCCTCCGCCATGCCGCCCAAAACCCCGATCGTCGCCACTGCCGGCGTCACGCCACTACCTGCCGACGTCGCCGCCATCCGAAGGCGCGGCATCGCTTCGTGGCCGTCGTTCATCGGCGCCCTGAGAGACTCCCGACTCGTCGTCGCCAGCGGTGGCCTTCTCCAGGACTGGTCGTTCGAGGGTGTCTCCTTCTACGCCCTGCGATTGTGCGCCGCCCGGCTGGCCGGCGTCCCCACGGCCCTGCTCGGCGCCGGTATCGGTCCTCTCCGCAGAAGAGCGGCACGCAGGCTTGCGGAAGCGGCCCTTTCAGGAATCGACGTCTGCATGCTTCGCGACGTCGAGTCGGTCGATCTGTTCAATCGGCTGACCGGCCGCCGTGCCGACCTCGGAACCGACTGGTCGTGGGCGTTGGCCCCGGAAAGCAGGGGATGCACCTCAGTTCACGCGATCCCCGATGATTCAATAGCCTTAAATATACGTCCTTGGCTCACTCCCGAATGGCAGGATGCTGCCCGTCGCTGGTGGCCTCGCGCCGGCAATGCGAACCGGATCGGCATCGCGGCGCGCGGGGAGGACCGGCGTCTCCTGGAGAGCCTGTTCGGCGGCCTCCCCGTCGATGAACCCGCCGATTTCCCGTCGCTTCTGACGACCACCGCCCGGCTCCGGGAAGGCTGGGCAATGCGGTATCACGTCCTTCTCGCGATGCTCCGGTCCGGAATTCCCGTTCGCGCTCTGCCGTACGATCGCAAAGCGATGCAGCTCGCCGCGAACGCGGGCCTTCCGATTCCCTCACCAACCGATCCGGAACCGCCGGAACCGCGCACCGCCGATCCCGGCTTCATTTCCGCTGAAACCGGAAAAATCTCCGTCATGAAGGACCTCCTACGGCGGACCTGGGAAAACGCCTCATGAAAATGCTTCTGGGCACCCTTTCGGGGCTTTACGGCCGGCTGGCCCGGGCCGAGCACCGGTTTTTCAAAGCCGTTCCCTTCCTCGTCGAACGGCCGGCAGCCTGCGTCATCAGCGTCGGCAATCTGTCAGTCGGCGGTACCGGCAAAACGCCGTTTCTGTTCGAGCTCCTGTTCGAATCGTCCCTTCCGTCGAAACGGGTCGTCCTCACCCGCGGGTATCGAAGCCCCTGGGAGCGCGGCTTCTACCTCGTGACCGGCGCCGGGCCCCATCCGGAAGCCCTGACGGATGAGGCGCGCCTGCTCGCCTCCCTGTTTCCCGATGTCCCGGTGCTGGTCGGGAAAAACCGCGCCTACTCCGCGAGGCAGGCGGAGCGGTGGTTCAAGCCTGACGTGATGCTGCTCGACGACGGTTTTCAATACCGTCGGCTGAGCCGCGACGTCGATATCGTATTGTGGGACGCCCTGATGCCCGCGGAACACGCGCGGCCGCTCCCCCTGGGACGTCTGCGCGAGCTCCCCGAGCGGCTGCGCGACGCGCACCTGATCATCCTCACCCGGTGCGAACTTGCGGATGACGCGACGAAGCGCCACTGGCACGACTGGTTCGCCGCGACGGCACCGGGTGTTCCCATCCTCGAGATGGAGACGAAGCCGGCCGGCTGGATCGACCCGCAGGGTCGGCGTCTCCGCATCGGCGAGGGGCCGAACCCCGTTCTCGCGTTCGCCGCCATCGCACAACCGGAAACGTTCGCCGCCCAGCTGAAACGCGCGGGAATAGCCGTTCTCGAGACCCGCGCCTTTCGCGACCACGACGCGCTTTCATCGGACCGCCTGGCGGACGTCACCGAAGCAGCCCGGCGGCTCGGCGCAACACCGGTCTGCACGACCAAGGACCGGATCAAGATATCCGCCCCGCAGGCGGCGGAGCACGGCATCTGGACGCTCGAGATCCGCATGCGCCCCGTCACGGGCGAGCCTCTGGGTGAAGCGATGAAACGACTTGGCATCGATCTCGCGCGCTGCAGGCGCAAGGACTGAAGCTTCCTGGCACAAGCCCTGGGCAACCGCAGGGATTCTGCAGGACTCAAGGCGCGTCAGAGCTCGGGGGAATCTGCGATTCCTCATGCTCGGTCGCCGGCGCCTCCATCGGGATGTGCTCCACGGGCGGGGCCGGTCTGCCGAAGAAACGGCGCCGAACCAACACGACGACGAATGCAACGAGAACACCAGCCAACCAGCCAACCGCAACGTCGGCGGGGTAATGCACGCCGATAGATATTCTTGAATATCCAACAACGAACGATACGAACGCGAACGTCGCGCCGGCGGGGGTTCCGGCTTCGAGCCAGATGACCGCGGCCGCGGCGGCGGTGTTCGCCGCGTGGGACGATGGGAAGGACTTGCTGCTCTTGCAGGGGACCAGCAGGCGGGCGTCGGACTCCATGCAGCAGGGGCGTTTGCGGCCGACGGCCTTCTTGATGATCCCCGATGTGAGGTAGTCGCTTCCGCCGATGCCGAGGGCGAGGAGAAGCGCGAGGGCGCGGTGGCGTCCCTGCGCGCCGAAGATCAGCCAGAGCCAGGCGACGATCAGAAACGGCGCCCAGAGTTTTGCGTCGGTGACGAGCGGCATGGCGAGGTCAAGAAAGCCGCACGTCCAGACGCCGTTGAGCAGATGGAACAGGGACCGGTCGGCCGCGAGGATCGTCTCCATGGGCTGTCGGCCCTACTCGCCCATGTATTCTTCGGACATCATGGTCTCGAGGTTGTCGAACCGGGCAAAATGCGGGAAGAACGCCATCTCGCAGGTGCCGACCGGCCCATTGCGCTGTTTGGCGATGATGACCTCGGCCTTGTTCCTGCTCTCTTCCTTCTTCTGATTATAATATTGATCGCGATATAAAAAAATGACGACGTCGGCATCCTGTTCGATGGCGCCGGATTCGCGGAGGTCCGACAGCATCGGCCGCTTGTCTGTGCGCGACTCGACGGCGCGCGACAGCTGGGACAGGCAGATGACGGGCACGCTCAGCTCGCGGGCGATTCCCTTGAGGCCGCGGGATATAGCCGAGATTTCCTGCACGCGGTTGTCCTGGCTGCTGCCGCCGCTTTGAAGGCTCATCATCTGCAGGTAGTCGATGACGATGAGGCCGATGTTTTCCTGGGCCTTGGCGCGGCGGGCCTTGCTGCGCACCTCCATGAGGGTCGCGTTCGGCGAATCGTCGATGAAGATGGGGGTTTCCTCGAGCACGCCGGCCGTCATGGTCAGCTTCGCCCAGTCCTCGTCAGCAAGGAAGCCGTTGCGGATCTTCTGGCCGTCGATGCGGGCCTCGGACACGATGAGACGCTGCATGAGCTGCTTGCATGACATTTCGAGCGAGAAAATGAGCACGGGAACGGCATTGACAGAGGCCACGTGCTGGGCGATGTTCAAACAAAAAGCGGTTTTTCCCATCGAGGGGCGTGCCGCGACGATGATCAGGTCAGACGGCTGGAAGCCGGAGGTCATCTCGTCGAGTTTCGTGAACCCCGTCGCCACGCCGGTGACGGACTGTTTGTGCTCGTACAGGCGCTCGAGCTGGTTGAACGTGTCGGCGACGAGGTCGCGGATGCGCACGTAGGACTGCGTCTTGCCCATCTGCGTGAGCTGGAGCACCTTCTGCTGTGCCTCGTCGAGGACGGTCTGGGCAACGACCTGCGGCTCGTAGGCGGTGCGGGCGATCTCGCCACTGACGCCGATCAGTTGTCGAAGCAGGGATTTTTCCTTGACGATCTTCGCGTAATGCTCGGCGTTCGCCGCCGTGGGAACCACGTTCAGCAGCTGGGCCAGGTAGCTCGCGCCCCCGACGTCCTGCAGCTGGTTCTGCGTCCGCAGTTCCTCCTGCAGCGTGACCATGTCGCAAGGCTTGTTCGCCTGGTACAGGTTCACGAGCGCTTGGAAAATGGCGCGATGGGAGGCCTGGTAAAAATCGTCGGCGACGATGAACTCGACGGCCTTCACGACCGCGTCGACGTCCATCATCATCGAGCCGAGCAGGGCCTGCTCCGCCTCGAGATTCTGCGGGGGAATTTTCTGGAACGTGTCGCTCATCGTCTCACCTCGAACCCGTCGCCGTCGCGTAACCTTCTCGGATCACGCCGATTGGTATTTCAGGAAAACGACCTCATCACAGAGATCACGAAGGACACGGAGGTTTCACAGAGAAAAATGAATTCTCCATGGAACCTCTGTGTTCTTCGTGTTCTCCGTGATGAGCGTTCCTTCTGGTCTGACCGGATCAGGCGGTGACTTCGGCGGCTTCCTCGGGGAGGACGACGAGCTTCACGGTGGCCTTCACGTCGGTGAAGAGCTTCACGGTGACTTCGTGCTCGCCGAGTTCCTTGATGTGCTCAACGACGACGCTGCGCTTGTCGAGCGGCATGTCGATCTTCTTGCTGATCAGCTCGGCGATCTCGGTGTTCGTGACGGAGCCGAACAGGCGGCCCTTTTCACCGGACTTGCGGGTGATCTTGATGGTGAGACCGTCGATCTTCTTGGCGACCGCCTGAGCCTCTTCCTTCTCCTTCACTTCCTGGCGTTTCCAGGAGTGCTTGAGCATCTCGAGGTTCTTCATGGTGCCCGGGGTGACCGGCACGGCCAGGTTGCGGGGGAACAGGAAATTGCGGGCGTACCCTTCGGCGACGCGCTTGGTCTCGCCGCGCTTGCCGACGCTTCCGACGTTCTGGATCAACAGGACTTGCATGGTAATTCCTCCTCAGAATTGATCGAAGAATGACGACTCTCCGTCGTCGTTGTTCACTTTTTTGGGCGGTGGGGCCCGGAAATCGAGCCACACATCGGCGATGCCGGCCCAGACGAGCAGCTGGGTCATCAGCAGTGCCAGGATCGACAGGCCGAACCGGTTCGGCGTGCTGATCTCGTTTTTTTCGAAGAAGTAGAACAGCAGGGACATCCCGACGATGAAGTACAGGATCTTGCTGACGGCGATGCAGTTCGCGCCGATCACCCGCACGACGTGCCGGATCTCCAGTTGAACGATGCCGTCGGCGCCGTTGTAGAGCAGCCAGCCGGCGAGGAACACCCAGATCAGCTTCCAGTCGAACCGCCAGCTGGAAAACGCCGGAAGCGGCTGCACGAACAATCCATGTTTCGGTGCCGTCATCGACATGCCAAGATACATGACCGTCAGGGAGAACAGGTGCCAGCCGAAGAAGAAGGTCACCGGGACGAGCAGGGCGACGAACTCCATCCAGTCACGAAACTGGCGCATCACCGCTTCCGTCGCCTCGGCGGCTTCGGCCGCTTCGGTAGAGCCGATGACGGAGGTTTCAGAACCGGGAGGAGCAGCGATTTCGCTCGAGGCGACGCTCTTCGAGGCGACGTCGCCGCCGGGAGTTTCCCCGGTGGTCGTCGCCGCCGGTTTCAAAGCCGTGCTCCGGGTGTTGAGCTTGCGCACCTGTTCCTCGAGAATTTTTGCCTGGCTCTCGAACACGCTCCTCAGCTTCCAGACGCGAACGCCCGCCTCACCGAACAGCGGGGAAACGCTCCAGAGGCAGAAGGAAAACAGCATCGCACCGGCAACCGATATCCCGATCGCCCGCAGGGCGGGCAGGCCCTTTGCCATCGCGCGCGCCAGCAGGCCGGCGGGCAGTAGCAGGGCCGGAACGAACAGGATTCCCGCCGACGAGCCGCCATAGGCAGTCAGGCCCGCGAGCGTCAGACAGGCATACAGGACAAACCAGCCGCCGCCCCACGCCAACCCCGCGAACACGGCGGGAACGCCGGCCACCGCCATCAGCAGGGTGCTGAACATGGGGGTGTGGAACGAGACGAACAGCGTCACCAGCGTGAGAGCCGCCATGAGGGCGGTCCCACCGGGACGCTGTTCGACGATCCTGTTCATGATGCGCAGCTCTTGTCGGGCATCGGCCGCGGAAGGAAGCGTCCCTTCCGCGGCCGCCCGCGCCTCAGGCGGCGATGAAGGGCAGCAGGGCGATGTTGCGGGCGCGCTTGATGGCGCCGGTCAGCATGCGCTGATGCTCGCTGCAGGTGCCGGTCGTGCGGCGGCTGACGATCTTGCCGCGATCGTTGATGAAGCGGCGAAGCTTGTTGGTGTCTTTATAATCGATGAACGTCGACTTGTCCTTGCAGAACTGGCACACCTTCCGGTGGCGGGGACGACGCATTTCGCGGGGGGAATCATTTTCGGCCATGATATATATATCCTCCAGAATTTTTCAAACAGACCGGGCCATGCCCGGCACGGAATTCGAATCGAATCAGAAGGGCACTTCGTCGCCGCCGGGAGCGGGATAATCGGCATCGCCGCCGCCGTAGTCGGGAGCGACATCGCCACCTTCATCGGGGCCGCGTCCGGCACCGCCGGGACCGCCGGCGCCGCCGAGGAACTGGACGCTATCGGCGATGATCTCGGTCACGGTGCGCTTCTGTTTGTCCTGGGTCTCGTATGTGCGGTTCTGCAGGCGCCCTTCGACAAAGACCGGCCGGCCCTTGGTGAGGAACTTGCTGCAGTTTTCGCCCGATTTGCCCCAGACGACGATGTTGAAGTAGTTGACTTCCTTCTTCATTTCGCCGTCACCGCCCTTGAACTGGCGGTTCACGGCGATCGCGAACTTTGCGACGGCCGTTCCCTGAGGGGTGTATTTCAGCTCGGGGTCACGAGTGAGGTTGCCCATCAGGAACACTTTGTTGAGATTTGCGGCCATGCGCGTCGCTCTCGATTACTGGGGGCGGGCGGTGGTCATGAAGCGCAGAATGTTCTGATTGATCAGATAGAAGCGCTCCAGTTCACGGAGAACGTCGCCGGTGCCTTTGAAGTCGATGAGGACGTAGTAGCCCTCATTGTGCTTCTCGACGGTGTAAGCAAGCATGCGCTTGCCCCAGCGGTTGACCTTCTCGACCTGGCCGCCGTAGCGGGTGATGGCGCCCTCGATCTTCGCAACGACGGCGTCGACGGCATCCTCGGCAATGTTGGGTTCGGTGAAAAACAGGGTTTCGTAAGGTTTCACAGGGTCGTAATGACCTCCCTTCGGATGAATGAACATTCAGCCCCCGGCCCGACCCGGACGCGGGAGCAGGGAATGGTACCCCGCAGCATACCATGAATCGAACGCCGTTTCAAGTCCCGTCTCGGGAACGTTCACTCGATCGGGGTCAGGGGTTCGACGGGGGTGCCGTCGCTCCAGGTTCCGGTCGCGCGGGAAGCGGGGGTTCGCAGCAGCGCGTCGTCACGGCTTCCGCCGTGGAATGCCGCATCGACCAGGCGGTCGAGACACCGCCACGTCACCCACCAGTCGAGCGCATCGGGAGGCCGGAAGGAATCGCGTTCGAGGCCAGGGGCGCCGAGCAGTTTCGCGAACGCTTTTCCGGCAAGCTGTTTCAGTTTCGGGAAGCGCGTCGGCACAGGCGGTTGGCCCGTCGTTCCGTCTATATCATACGATATATCGGCGGCCTGCGGAAAAAAATGGTCTGCGACCATCGGGGGCTCCCCATGCCTGTCGGACCGTACCATCGCGAGCACGTTGTCGGCCGAAGCCACGCCGGTCGCCCGGTCGTGGAATACCCGGCCCCGCTCGAGCGTCACGCGCCGGTCCTCATCGCCGATCAGCGTCAGCAACATCGTGCCGGACGGAATCATCGCCAGGTCTTCGATGAGGCTCTTCGGCTGCAGATGAAGCCGTTTCGCCGACTCGCTCCCTTTCGCGTCGGCGCCTTCGACGCTCAGGATGGCGAGCGGCTTCGGCAACCCCTCGCGGGCCGCAACGGCGGCCAGGTTCATCGCCATGCAGCCGCCCAGCGAGTGGCCGGCCAACACCATGCCTTCGGGGCGCGGCCTGGCGCGGCCCGGCTTTTCGAGTTCGGCGAGCGCGCGCTTCAGAGCCGCCACGGCATGCGGCACCGGCTCGCGCACCTTCATCCGGCCCGTCTGGTAGACGAGCCAGACGACGATGTTTCCACGCCGCGCGAGATGTTCGATCCAGGCGCCCTGCCCTCTCGGATTGACGCCCAGCCACCCATGCAGGAGAACCACGAGCGGCGCCGACGCGGGAACCGGGTCGGCCGGGGTGACGAGAAGAAACGCCTCCTCCCCGGCGCCCTGCCAGAGGCGCTCCGCCCGCGCGTGGGGATAGACCGGCGCGCCAGGCCCCGATACCGGCGGCCCCGGAGGAGCAGGCTTCTGCGCTGGTGTTCCGCCGCTTTCAGCCGAGCAGAGGGTCGCCAGCAGGCAGAGCGCGACGACGAGCGCCACCGACACCAGCCGCAAGGGATGCGGCCGTTCCCAATCCAGACTATCGAGGCTTGCCCCGGAAACCCACACAAGATCGAACCGGGGTGCGTCGCTCGCTCTCTTCACGGTCCTGTTCAACGCCGGTTGGCGAACGGATCGTGGACCGCGGTGACGCGGCGGACGAAGCCGTATTTGCCACCGCCATATTTCAGGACGCTGCCGCCCCGCATGTTCCGGTCGATCTCATCGATCGTCTGGGGCCGTCCCTGTCTGAGGCAGTCGGCGAACATCGGGGTTCCCTTCTCGTTCATGCCGATGTAGGCAAACCAGTGATGAGCGTCGTTCGTGGGCTTGTATGCCGGGTCGACGTCGTAGTGAACCTTGACATGGATGAGCATGCCGGGCTTGAGCGTTCCGGCCTTCGCGGCATCGTCGAGGCTGCCGATCTCGGCACCGCGCAGCCGGGTATCGGGCGGATACGCGAGATGCGGATATATAGCGTCTGCTTTTGTCGGCTTCGCGCCGGCCCCGGCGGCCATCGTTCCGACATACTGGAGGCACTTGTTGGGGGTGGTGAACCATTTGCTCCGTTTTGCCGCCTCGATCCCGTCGAGCAGGCAGT
>JAGOCE010000082.1 GCA_017998915.1 Candidatus Ozemibacteraceae bacterium | reverse complement strand
GGACAAGCGATAGATATTATTATATAAAATATAATATATATCGAATCGATTCTGAACGAGGTCTCGTCGCGACGAGACCTTCCGAGAAGGCGGCGGGAAAAGATCATACAGGCGGTCAGGCGATGCGCGTGTCGTCGCCGTTTTTTGAGGCCTCGGCGAGGCGGATATCCCGCAGTGCATCGTTCAGCGCCTGGGAAACCTGTTCATCGGGCACCTTGATGCCCATCGATATCTTTTCCCGGAGCGTGGCCAGGGTCGTAAACCGTTTTTTCAGATCGTCCTGGAGTTCGTTCACGGCGTCGCTCAGCAGGGTTCCTTCGTCGCCACGGCGCAGTTTGACGGGCGCGAGGTCGAAGCGGCCTTTCGCGAGCTCCTTCAGACGGCCGGCGATCTTGAACATGGGGCCAACGAGCCTGTGCGTGAGGAGAATCGTGACGAGCAGGAAGGTCAGCGAAACGAGCAGGAACGACAGGCCGTTTGTGACGACGACCGCCGGCTTGAGGATTTCCCAAGTCGAACGGAGCCGGTTGTGGGCGGAGAAGAAGCCCTCCTCGATCGTGCGTGCCGTGATCCGATACAGGAACAGGCCGTGCAGGAGGGAGCCAATCAGCATGATCAACACCAGAAACGCGACCAGGCGAATCTGATACGAGGGAAGCACGAGATAATGCGTCCTGGAAACATTCCTCATATAATACTCCTAGATATATTCTTTCGTCACGGTCGTTCCAGAGAGGGATGGACGAACCAGGGGATATTCGCCTTCGCGTTGTCCATGAACCGATCGAGAGCGCGCTGCCGGCGTTCGGCGCGCACCCGGCCGAGGCGGCTGCGGTCTTTCTGCCCGGGAGTCGCGGCCGGTTTCGCCTCGACGAGAAAGAGATGAACGCCGTTTCCGTCGGAGAACGCCCGCGTGAGCGAGCCAACCGGCGTGTTCACGCACCGTTCGAAAACTCCCGGCGGGAGGTCTTCCGGCCCAGCCCAGCCAAGATCGCCGCCGGTGGCGGCATAGGGAGACCGCGACCAACTCGCATTCAGCCCGGCGAACGGGGTTCCTTCGGCAGCGGCTGCCAGCACGGATTCAGCTGACGTTTCGTCCGCGGCCAGGATGGTTTTCAGGTGCAGTCGTGCCGGCCGGGCTTCTTCCACAGTTCCGGACGCGGGCTGCCCGGCGTCGTCGGTATCCGTGAGAAGTTCGGCATCGGCGGCTTCGAGGATACCCGCCCGCGTTCTGCGGGCCAGCTCCTCGAGGAGGAAGAGCGACCTCGAAAGATCGATCGGCCCGGAAGCCGCGGCGATCGCGCGGTCGAACGCCTGAACGCGGCTGACGAAATCGGCCTGGCGGTCGAGCCGAAGCCGCCTGCCGGCCTCGGCGAGAAGAAGGGTTTCGAGCAGTTCCTCGGCGAACGCCCCATCGCTGATCTTTTCCGTTTTGGGTCCGGAAAGGTGCTTGAGTTCGGCAAAATCGGCTCGCGTGACGGCCGTCCCGCCGACCTTCATCACGAGGTTGCCGGCGCCGAGCAGCTCGTCGAGGTCGAGATTCAGCATCACGAGCATCAGAAAGCCGGTCGCGAGAGCAAAAAGAACGGCCGTCGCCCAGACGGCGGTTCTGGATACCTGAACGAATCCTTCCATGCGCTGCTCCATTCCGGTCTCAGGGCTGAACAGCAGAAGATGCCGCCCCAGCTGCGGAAACGGGCGCGGAAGCGGTCAGGGCCGCCTGCTCCGGCACGACAGCCTCGGAAGCCACTGGACATGAAGAAGGCGCTTTCAAAGCAGCCCGAAGGGGCCCGAACAGTTTTTCCGGATCAAAGGGGCCTTCACACGAGTAGGTCACGATTCCTTCGCGGTTCACGAGAAAGACAGCCGGCGTTGGCTTCACTCCCCAGGCATCCGCGGCCTCGTAGCTGGACGAAGCGACAATCCGGTCGAGAGCGACGCAGACGTCGAGGTTCCGCTTCTTCAGGAAGTTCCCGAGGCCCTTTTTCATCCGGGCCGTATCGATCGAGACGAACACGGCTTGCACGGAATCCCGCGGCAACGACGCCACTTCCTCGGCGAGCATCGGCAGCTCCTCGATGCAAACGTGGCAGAAGAGCGACCAGAAAAAAACGACAGTCCAACGACCACGCTCGGGAAACGTCATTTCGCCCCCGTCCAGACGTTCGAGCGTCAGCACGGGAGCTTTCTGGCCAGCGACAACGAAGGTTCCAGTCGCGGGTTGGTCTGCACGAGCGAGGAGCGTGCCCAGCAGGAGGAACGACAGGATGAGAGCGGCACGGGCACGGAATTGCGCCCAGCCGGTTGGTTCACAGTTTCGAAATGACGGCATGTTCGATCTCGGCCTCCATGGATGTATCGTACCCGATATGGCTGTAGAGGACATTGCCGCGCATATCGAGCAACACCATCTTCGGCAGAACGGTGACTTCATACGCACGGCTCAGCTGCATCGAATCGTCGATCGCGAGCATGTAGGGAATGGGTTGCGGGAATTTTCTGACGAACTTCTGGACTTTCGAGAGCGGGTAGCCGGGCGGGTGGACACCGATGACCGAGAGCCTGGCACCGAGCTTCTCGTGCAGTTTGATGACGAACGGGATCTCCTCGATGCAGGTCCCGCAGGTGATCGACCAGAAGACGAGCAGGAGCTTCTTGCCAGACATCATGCCCGAGAGCTTGAACTTCTGGCCGTTGATGTTCGAAAGCGTGACGCCGTCGAGAGAGCTGATCGTGCCGGGCTTCTGCTCGGGCACGAAAAACCAGAGCAGCGGCAGGGTGAGCAGCACCATGCCGATCAGGAGCAGGTGATTTCTGTTCATGTCGGTTCTGGTATGATACCCTCTCCGGGATCATTGGAAAAGAGCGTCGTTGCATGAAGTGGGGATTGAGGTTCAGGCTTTCGCGGGCGCAGGCCGTCGTGCTGGCGGTCTGTTACTGCGCCATCATTTTTTTCATTTCATCGCGGCCGAAGCCGACGGAAGAGTTGTTCCTGCCGACGGGCGCGATTCCGCATTTCATCGAGTATGCCGGCCTCGGCATGCTGGCCTGGGCGGTCGTCTGGCTTGGCAGGCCGCTTCCAAAGCGGGGCAGGCGTTTCTTCGCGGCCCTGGCGTTCTGTGCGCTGTATGCGCTCAGCGACGAGATCCACCAGTCGTTCGTTCCGTTTAGGAGCTGTGAAGCAGCAGACTGGATGGTCGATGTCGTCGGTTCGATGGCGGGAATTCTCCTGATGGAACGGCTGACCGCCCGACGGATCGTCTCGCTGAGGCGGGCCTGACGGGCACCCTCACTCCATCAGAACGATCGTATCGGCCTTTTTATCGCCCCAGCGCCGGCCTTCGGGGTCTTTCGACATCATGAAAATCTCGAAGCCGAAGGCGGCGAGAACGATCAGGAAGCCGAGACCGGAACCCGTGTAGACGAGAATGTCCCGGATGAAATCGATCGGGATCAACCGCAGCCCCAGCACACAGATCAGCCAGAGATAAGGTACCGCAAACACGAGGTTCCGTCTGATCGACTGTTCGCCGGAGATGGGGTCAGTCTTGTTCGCCGACCAGACGCGGATGCCCATGACTTTTTTACCGGGGGATTGTCTGTCGAGCAGGTCTGCAATGCGGTACGGCGAGTCTTTCATCAGCATGACGAAGCCGAAAAACGCCATGACGAGCATGACCAGCAGGTTGATGACGATGCCAGGAAGCGGGAGAAACGACAAGGGGAGCATCGCGAACATGCTGACGGCGCCCACGCAGACACAATCGACAAATGCGGCCATCAGGCGCCTCTTAAAGGTCTCCATGAGGTTGCTCCTCTTCAGCGGGCGGTGTATGCTGGCGACCCTCGAATTCGGTCGTCATCGTCGAATGTATGCATCGAACCGAGCGATGTCAAGCTTCTCCCTCGACACTTCGTTTCAGGAGCGGGAATCGTGCTGCTGGGAATCATTTCCGACACCCACCTCAGACCGCCAACCGGAGCCGGACTGCCGGACTGGATCGCCGAGGCGTTCGCCGGGGTCGATCTGATTCTGCATGCCGGCGACATCGAGTCGGACGGACTTTTACTTGAGCTCGAAGCGATCGCGCCGGTCCAGGCCGTCAGGGGAAACTGCGATTTCGACTTGCCTGCCCTGCCCGTCACGCGGGCGATTCCGGTTCCCGGATACGGCATCATCCTGATGGCCCACCGATTGGAGGACGCCCTTCAGCGCCTGATGACAGGGGTTCGTGGCATCATCCACGGTCACACACACAAGGCCGAGTTCAGAACTCACACCTCTCCCTGGGTGCTGAACCCGGGAAGTCCCTCGAAACCCCGCGGAGGAAGCAAGCCCAGCGTCGCCCTCCTGAGGGTGTTCGGAGAAGAAGTTCAGGCGACATTCAGGTTTCGGCCCGGATCGGCCGATGAGTAGGTGAGAACTCCACCGAACATAAGGGGCATTGTCATGAAACGTCTGCTGCTTTCCGCCGTTGCAGTAAGCCTCGTGCTGGCCGTCGTCGGCATCCTCGCCAGCTACCCCGGCGACACGTCGACGAACGTCTCAGGCGGCACCTTCCGTGCCTACCTGACGAGCGAACCAGGCAACCTCGATCCCGTCCGAGGCGTCGACGTCAACGAAAGCAGCGTCCAGGCAAAGATTTACAATGGTCTGGTCCGGTATGACGAGCAGATGAGGCTGGTCGGCGACCTGGCCGAGTCGTGGGAAACGCAGAGCGACGGCACGACGTTCCTGTTCAAGCTTCGCCCCGATGTGAAGTTCCATAACGGCCAGACGCTCACCTCGGCCGACGTCATCTTCAGTTTCGAGCGGCTGCTCGACCCGGCGACCAAGTCGCCCCGCACCTGGGTCCTGGAAAAGGTTCTCGGAGCGAAAGATCGGCTACAGGGTCTCGCCACGAGCGTCGCCGGCCTCTCGGCCCCCGACGCGATGACCGTGAAGATCACTCTTTCCGAACCGTTCTCCCCCTTCTTGAGCCTGCTCACGATGCCTTCGTGCTATATCCTGCCCTCGGGTTCGGCGGCGGAGATCGCGTCAAAGCGGTTCTTCGAGAAGCCGGCCGGAACCGGCCCCTTCCAGATGGTTGGCCGCGAGCGCGACAGCTACGTCAGGCTCGCCGCGTTTCCCGAGTATTTCGCCCAGAAGCCCCAGGTCGGGGTCCTGGAACTGCGAATCATTCCCGAAAGTCTGAAAGCCGAGATGGAGTTCGAGAGCGGCAATCTCGACCTGCTCCAGCTTCACCCTTCGAATTACGAACGGTTTTCCGGCAGGCCGGAGTTCACGGGCCGGATTCATGATGTCCCCGCGATGAGCGTCGTCTACGTGGGATTCAACAACCAGAAGCCACCCTTCAACGACGTGCGCGTGCGGCGGGCCCTGAACATGCTGATCGACCGGCAGGCGATCATCAAGGCCGTCCTGCAGGGACGTGGCGTCCCGGCACGGGGAAGTATTCCTCCCGGTATTTCCGGCTGGTCCGACAAGCTTGCAGGGTATTCGTACGACCCCAAGAAAGCCCTGATACTGCTGGAAGAAGCCGGCTACACGCGGAAACGGCCGCTGACATTCGATCTCTTCCAGAAGTCTTCCCAGGCTGCGTTCGAGATCACCCGCCTTCTCCAGGGCGAGCTGAAAAAGCACGGCGTGATCGTGAACCTGCGCCCGATGGAGTGGAGCGCCCTGAAGGACTCGATCGACAAGGGTGAAGCCACGTCGTTCTACCTGAGCTGGTTCGGCGATTATCCGGACGGCGAGAACTTCCTGACCCCGCTGTTCCACTCGAAGAACTGGGGTTCGGGCGGGAATAGAGCTCGCTATAAAAATGAGAATGTCGATTCGATGTTGACTTCCGCGATGCGCATCCAGGACGCCGACAAGCGCGCCCGCGCTTACGAGGAAGTGAACCGCATCGTCGTGGACGAGGCCCCCTGGCTGTATCTGTGGTATGCGAACGAAAGCTATATTCTCGGGCCGAAGGTCGAGACGATGAGCTTTTCGCCGCTGTTTTCGGTCGACAAGGGTCTGACCATGAAGCTCGGCAGGTAGTCACCCCCACGCATGCTCGAATACACGCTGCGACGGCTGGTCGGCACGGCCCCGGTCATTTTCGGGATCCTGCTGATCGCGTTCGTCGTGCTGTATCTGGTTCCGGGCGATCCGGCAGCCACCCTCGCGGGGCCACGGGCTTCTCCCGAGGACATCGAGCGCATCGCGAAGGAGATGGGGCTCGATCGTCCGTTTCCAGAGCGTTTCGTGACGTATCTCGGCCGCATGGTGCGCGGAGATCTCGGCACGTCGGTCGTGAACGATCGCCCCGTGCTCGATTCGATTCTCGAAAAACTGCCGTACACGCTGAAGCTGGCCATGATGGCGATGGTGTTCTCGATCCTGATCGGGCTCGCCGCCGGCATCATCAGCGCCACACATCGGGGCGGCATGATCGATCGCATGACGACGCTGTTCGCCGTGACCGGCATCAGCGTGCCTGTTTTTCTGTCGGGACTGATATTGTTGTATCTCTTCGCCGGCAAACTCAAATGGTTCCCGACATCGGCGTTCGGGGCGGAGCAGTCGCTGTGGCCGATGATGTTGCCGTCATTCACGCTCGGCGTTCGGTCGGGCGCGTTCCTGGCCCGCATCGTGCGTAGCAGTCTGATCGAGGTGCTGAACCAGGATTACATCAGAACGGCCCGCGCGAAAGGGCTTTCGCCCGCGCGAATTCTCGTGCGGCACGCCCTCACGAACGCGCTGATCCCGATCATCACCGTCATCGCGCTCGACTTTTCGAGCTTTCTGAACGGCTCGGTCATCGTCGAGACGATCTTCGAAGTGCCCGGTCTGGGGCGGTTCGCGATGGATGCGATCTTGAAGCGGGATTACCCCGTCATCCAGGGTGTGGTGCTGTTTTCGGCGTTGATCTTCGTGTTCGGCAATCTGCTGATCGATCTCGCCTACGCCTGGATCAATCCGCGGATTCGCGAAGAGATGGCGAGCGGCAAGGCATGATGCGAACGCTTCGGCGGTTCACCCCGGCAGGCTGGGTCTGCATGTCCGTGATCCTGCTGATGTTCGGCATCGCCCTTCTCGCACCGGTGCTGGCGCCGCACGACCCGATGGAAACGGACCCCATGCGCCGCCTCCAGTCGCCCGCGGGCTACCCGCTCGGCTGCGACCAGCTCGGCCAATGCGTCTGGTCGCGGCTGATCCACGGCGCCCGACTCTCGCTGATGATCGGCTTCGCGGCGCGCCTGGCGGCTCTGCTCATCGGACTGGGCATCGGCCTCGCCGCGGGGTATTACGGAGGCTGGCTCGACTGGATGCTGATGCGGATCGTGGACATCTTCCTCGCGTTTCCCAGCCTGCTGTTGGCGATCGCCATCTCGATGGTGCTCGGCCACGGGCTGACGACCGTCATCCTCGCCATCGCCGTCGTCGGCTGGGCCGAAACGGCGCGCATCATCCGAAGCGCCGCGATGGAGCTGCGAAGCGCCGAGTTCGTGCTCGCCTCCCGGGCGATGGGCGCAAGCGATCTCAGAATTATACTTACTCATATTCTTCCGAACTGTCTCCCGCTGGTGACGGTGATCTTCGCGATGGGAATGGCGACGGCGATCCTGTCCGAGGCGAGCCTGAGCTTTTTGGGCCTCGGCGCCGATCCGTCCCTCCCCACCTGGGGCGGCATGGTCTCGATGGGCAAGGATTACCTCTGGATCAAGCCGGCACTTTCCCTCTGGCCGGGCCTGTGCATCGCGCTGACGGTCATCGTGTTCAACGTGCTCGGCGACGAACTCCGTGACGTGTTCGATCCGGGCCGGAAAGGGAACTGGGCATGAGCGGGAAGCGCCCTCTCGTGGGCATGGCCTACTGCGACACCGCCGTCCGCGACAACGAGATGCGGATGCGCACCTACTGCACGCGGAAGTATTTCGGCGCCGTCCAACGCTGCGGGGCCGACGTAATCCTCCTGCCCCCGACGGAAGACGCGCAGACGTTCGAGAGGTATCTCGGCCTCGTCGACGGCGTTCTCCTTCCCGGCGGGGAGGACATCGACCCACGCTGGATGGGCGAAGAGCCAAGTTCGCGGCTTGGCGGGGTGAATCCCCTTCGCGACGCCTACGAGCTCGAACTGACGCGCCGGTGCCGGGACAGGCGTATTCCCGTGTTCGGCATCTGCCGGGGACTGCAGGTTCTGGTCGTCGCACTCGGCGGCAGTCTTCACCAGGACATCGCCGGCGTAACCCAGATGCAGCATTCGCAACAGGCGCCGCGCTGGGCAACGAGCCATCGCGTATCGTTCGAGGAAGGGTCCCTCATTCGCCAATGGAGCGGTTGCCCTGACGCCTTCACGAACTCGTTTCACCACCAGGCCGCAAACCGGCTTCCCGTCTCGTTGAAAGCGACCGGAAGAACCGCGGACGGCCTTATCGAAGTCGTCGAAAGCACCAATACGGCGTGGGTCGCCGTGGGGGTCCAGTGGCATCCCGAAGAAACGCTCTCGGGCGACGAGGTGTCACGCAACCTGTTCACGTCGTTCGTCCGGCTGCTCGGAAAATAATGTATTGATAAATACATTTTATGCGGAAACAGATCGAAAACGACCGTGGTTCGATTCTCGCTTGGCGCAGGGATGAAGATGGAGGGAAGGTTTGTGAATCACCCGTGTTCCTCTGTGGCTCTGTGGTGAATCGGTTTTCTGGAGTCTCGGATGACGTTGTTGCGTATGCAAGGTGAATTCTCTGGAAGGTGCATGATATGAATCGTATGATTTTCTGGACGGCCGTTGCTCTCTGCGGCATTTCCCTGTTTTTCAACGTTGCGTTTGCGAATAAACCAGCCGTCGAGTGGGCTGACTTCCAGCTTTCAGGGCGAGACGTGACGATGAACCTGAAAAACAACGGCACTGCGGAGTGGCCTCGATTTTCCGTGACAGTCAAGGTATTCGACGGCGAGAAGGTCGTTTCGAGCGGCATGGTATCGCAGGCGAAGGGGTTGAGTGCCTCACAGGGACGCCAGCTCCGCTTCGGATTGAACAAACCCGTCGAAACAGGAAAAACCTACCGGGTTCAGGCATGGCTTCAGGCCGGCAGTCCGAAACTGGTCACCCGCACCTGGACGTATTCGGTCCCACCGGTTCCTGCGCTGTAGCTCCATCGTTTTTGTGCCTTCGGTGGAAGAACCGCTCCCATTCCGCCGTTCAAGCGGGGAAATCGCCCCGGGAAGGCTTTCGGAATGAAATCAGGGCATGTGACATCGCGACGGAGAGCGCCAGCACGAGCCAGACGTAGCGGTTCCTCAGCAGGTTGTGGAACAGTCCCAGGATATACATGCCGGCGCCGGCGCACAGGAGTGCGCTCACCCGGTTTTTCCAGGGGTCGGTCATCTGGAGAAATTTCCGGAGCAGTGGCAGAAACACTGCCAGCAGCCCGGCATGCGCGGCCAGAAAGCCGGCGATGCCCGTTTCCACGAGAAGGTTGACGGGGGTATTGTGTAATTCCTCTCCGTATCGGCCTTTGAAGCATCCAAGGCCGATGCCTGTGGTCCAGTCCGGGAGATGGCCGAAAGCATGTTCATACTGCCGTTCCCGGGGCATATCCTTCGCAAACGCTTCCACGCCTGCGACGCCGAAGGAGCGTTGGAACGTGAACTCGGACGACAGCACCAGACCGGCGGAGCAGGCGGCCGTGAGGAACACGCCGAATCGCAGCCACCGTGGAAAAAGGGCCGGGCAGTCCTGGGCCGCGCTCCATTCCGTCCAAACGACCTGCGCAATCGCGACGATCATGCAACTTCGCGCGCCGATCCCCGAGATGACGATCAGATACAGGATCTCGTGAACGATCCGGCTCTTGAAGGGGAGACCGGCCCAGATGACGGCGAAGGGATACGCGGCCACGAGGTAGGCGCCCAAAAGGATGGGAAACCGGAACGGCAGATACAGTCGGAAGGAAAACACGTTGCCTGTCCATGCATCGAAGCCCATCCAGTGAGAGACCAGCCCCGCCATGCAGAAAATGACGAGGGGAAGGAAGAGCCTGTTCAATTCCCGGACGGCCTGATCGGTCTCCTCACGATCGCTCAGGCCATGTCTGACACACAGGGCACTGAGGACCACCCACAGGGTCGAGCCCAGATCGAACGCGAAGAAATCGGGATGGCTGGGGATCAGCACGCCAAGGAAACACAGGCCGATCCAGGCGAGCAGGAAGGATACGGGAAGGTCGAATCGAGGTTTCAGACATTCCGCGCCCCGAAAGCCGGCAATCGCAGATAATATACCTATTATTATACATAAGTCGGATGGGACCAGGTAGGTGAAGATCGGTATTCCGAGAGGCAGGAGGAACATATACCAGCCAAGCCACCGCGGAACGGCGCCAGCGCGGGTATTGAGGCAAAGCGGCATTTTCCCTGGCGGCATGCTCGGAAGCGGGTTCAGTCTCCGGATCTCCCAGGCTCTGCCCGCCCGTCCTCGCGCGCGCTCTCGAACACTGTCATTCCGGCGATGAACAGGAAAAAGAAGGCAATCGGAACGAAGAGATGGAGGAGGATCACGAACGGCTGGACGAGCCGCGCCGGCGATGCGGGATCGGTGAGCAGCGTCGGCGCGCGCGGCGCGAGCACGAAAGATTCCGTCTCGGTCGCGGTCAGTTCTTTCCAGGCCTGCATCGTGATGGCTTCCTGGAGGCGTGCCGTGTCGACCATCAGTATTCCCGCGAGGCCGAGAAACGATGCGGATGCCAGTTCAGCAACGCTGGCCTTTTCCGGGTCGGGGCGGAACCCCTGGTCTTCCGGCTCAAAAGCATTCGTCACAAGGGTTCCCAGGCCAAACATGTTCTGCAGGGCAATGCGCTTGCGGCTCAATGCTTCCATGTTCACACCCAGCCGGTACCGTCGCTTTTCATACTCATGCGCGGAATACCGCCGAAGGTGCTCGAGCAGTCGCTTCGTGAAAGCACCGAGGAAAGGGCGAACACCTTCGCGTGTGCCCTGTGTGAACTTGATTTCGGCCATGCCGGGGCTGAACATGCGGAACGACATGCCGGGCCGGATCTCGAGATTGAGGCGGCGCAGAAGTTGCTCTCGCGGTTCGGAAACCGGGTATCCGCCAAGCGCCATCACGTCTGTCATGAACGCGTCGTCGTTGATGAGGCGGTCCCAGACCTTTGTGAATCCGATCAGGGGCTCACCGGCGGCTTCGCCGACGGTCACGACGTCGGTTGCCTCGTATCCGCGCGGCGGATGGAGCCAGAACCAGATTTCGAGGATGATAGCCGCGGCGAGACACAGGAACATCCACTTCCGATGTCTGCCTGCTGCCTCGCGCCAACCGGCGATCACTGTATTCATATCCGGATTCATGCTCGCTCCTTCAGTGCGTGGAAATGGTGATCAGCCCGTTCGAATGGATGATCGCGGCGACAGCGAGCGCCCAGAGAAGAATCGTTATCTGGAGGGGCCTGTCGGCAAGCAGGAGCTCGGAGGGGTTGTCACCGAGGCTGTGAAGGTGGATGAGATACAGATATCGGAAGATGCCGTAGACGACGATCGGCACGGTCAGCACGAGGCCGTCGGTTCCGAATTTGGCTACGGTCTCCTGGCTCACGGTGTAGAGGGCATAGCTCACCACGGTCGTCGCCGAAACGATCGAGATCATCTGGTCGATGAACGCGGGCGTATAGTCGGCAAGCGAAACACGATGGCGGTCCGCATGCTCCGTGAGCGTCACGAGCTCCTGGCGGCGTTTGGCGAGTGCGAGGAACAGCGCCAGCATCAGGGTGCAGAGAAGCAGCCAGTGAGACATATAGATACTGCTATCTATCACGCGAAGAGCCCCGACACCGGCCTGGGCGCGAAGAACGAACCCGATGGCGATGCACAGGACATCGAGCAGGACGACGTGCTTGAGTTTCAGGCTATAGGCGAGGTTCAGGGCGAAGTAGGCGGCGGCCGAACCGGCAAACAGGCCAGAGAGAGCGAACGAACCGAGGAACGAAACGGCAAGAAGGATGACCAGAAGCGTTTTTGCCTGGAACGCGGACACGAGGCCTGCCGCGATCGGCCGGCGGCATTTCTCGGGATGCCGGCGATCGCGTTCGATATCGACGAGATCGTTGATGATGTAGACGCAGCCTGAAAGCATGCAGAAGATAAAGAACCCGCAGGAGGCCCAGATCCAGGCTGCCGGCTGGAACAGAAGAGCTTTTTCCGAGAAGAGAAGGCCCGCGAAGAGAATCAGGTTTTTCGACCATTGGCGGGGTCTGACGCATTTCAAGACGTCTGCGGCTCTCATAGGCGCACATTTTACCAGTGCTCCTCGGGTTTGACCAGTTTCGTTTACCGCCCTCCTTTCTCTGGGGTGGCGATCTGAATGGATCACGATCCGCCCAACGAGATCTCGGTGAAATCATTGTTAACAGAGGTCATCACGGGACACCCGGGAGAGTTGTCATTGTGGTACACTGTCGACTCGATGTCAGAGCCGACACTTCTTCTCATCCATACCGCATCGCGCGCCCAGGTTCGATGCGGTTGTCTGGCGCGCGGGGCGGGCCGGCCGGCGCCGCTGGGTCTCTCGTGTCTGGCAGCCTCGTTTCCGGGGCGCGCCGTCCTCCTCGACCTTCAGGAGAAGCTTCCCGAGTCGGCCGACATCCCTGCCTCGGGGGCGCAGCCATTCGCCGCCGTGATCGTGGCGGCGGCGTTTGCCTGGCAACGCATCGACGCCGAACTGATGCGGAATCGTTTGAGGGAGTTGTTTCCCCGGGCGCGACTGGTTCTCGGCGGGCCACGAGCAGCGGAAGTAGGCACCGGGTGGGATGTCACGCTTCGCGGAACGGGACGCGTCGCCTGCGAATGGCTCCTCAAGGACCCTTGCGGCATGAACGGCCCGATCGATACGCTGGAAGCAGACCTGAGAACACCCCTGAGCGTTCCATCCGCCCCCCTCGGTCAGGATGCCGGATACGCGGCGGCGGCCGAAAAGGCATCCTACCTTCCGGCCGTTTCCTTCCATCAGCCCTGGCTCGGCCTTCTCGATCGATGCGGCGAGTCTGCCGGCTCCCCGACACGCGGTGATCTGGCGGACCTCTTCCAGTGGCTGAAAAAATCGGGGTTCGGAAACATTTCGCTGGAAACTCCGGGGCTTTCGGGCAGTCGCGCGAACCAGGTGATCGAGATCGCAAGCGAACAGGGTCTTCTGCTTTCCCTTCCGTTCGACCGTCCGGAAGATCTCGTTGCGGCCCGTCTGCGCAGTTTCCCGGCGCTCCTGAGGATTTGGCTGCGCCCCCCCTCCGGAGCCACGAACGTCATCCGCCCCTTCGTCGATGCCGCCGATGATCTGCGTTCGAAAGGCATCTCGGTGGGCATCCGCCTCCCCGTCGACATGCTGCCCGAAGACGCCGCACCGCTGCTGGCTGTCGCGGACGACATTTCCGTCGAGCATCCGGCCGCATGGCAGCAGTCTTTGCTCAAGTCGCTCCTGATGGCTTTTTACCGACACCATGGGCGTCTCTGGCGGAACCTGCTGAAGATTCGGAGCGGTCACGATCTCGTTCGCACCCTGCGGGGGATGTACGGTATCCTTGAC
>JAGOCE010000473.1 GCA_017998915.1 Candidatus Ozemibacteraceae bacterium | reverse complement strand
TCTCCGTGATTCTGTGGTGTGTTGTTTCTCAAAACGAGATCATTTTGCGTCGCGGAAGCCGAACAGCACGTCGTCCATCCTGCCGGTTGAGCCGTCGGCGCGTTCGAAACTGCCTCGCAGCAGAAGACTGTTGCCGTTGAGTTTCGCGGTTTCGCGCAAGAAGCGCAGGTTGAGCGATACGATCTCGCTTTGGGCCAGGTTCTTCAGTTCACCGGCGTCGACGCGGCCGTTCCCGTTCAGATCCCGGTACAGCTGCAGCGCCTTGAAGATCGAATCCTTCGAGTCGATGCGGCCGTCGCGATTGCCGTCGTGTTTCGATAACTCGGCAAACCCGTTGGAAGCGCCGTTCTGGTCGCCGAACAGCTCGCTGCCGTCATCCAGGAGACCGTTGCCGTTGCGGTCGTATACCAGCAGAGCGTCGTCACCCCGCACCCAGCCCGTTTTGTCGAGGGTGCCGTCGGCATTGACGTCGAATGTCGCGGCTTCCCCGGCTTCGCCAAGATCGAGTCCGTCGCCCTCGAGATCGAGCACGAGCGGGTCGGCCTGCTTCAGGTCCACCTGCTGCACGTCGAGCTGGCCACCGGTGCGGGCGACATTGACACGAACCTCTACCTGACGGCGTTCGACGCGTTCGACGAAGGCTTCGGCGACTTCCAGGTTCCGCTTCAAAAGCTCCTCCCGGGTGAGGCTTTCCTCACCCCCCGGGGTCTGAGGCGCTTCCGAAACGAATTCTCCGGAGGAAGCCGATCCGACGCTGCCGTCGCTCTCGAATCTGCCGGATGCCAGTCCGAGCAGTTCCTCGAACCGCGACTTCAGACGCGCGTAGTCTTCTTCATCCTTGGCGAACATGCGGAGCATCAGGTCGAAATCGCGGCTCGCCTTGTCGTCGCCGATACCCGAAGAGAGGCGGTCCTGCGGGATGCTGAAGGTGATGTCCAGCCTTGCGCCGTCCGTGCTTCCTGATTTGAATGTCTCGATCGTTCCCCGCAGGGAACTGAACGACGACAGTTCCAGACGATCGGAAGACGGGGATTGGGATGACCGGGAAGACGTTTTGCCGTCTTCCGACCCGAGAATGGTGACGGTCTTCTGGGTGAGTTTGGCCTCGAAAAAGGCATGGGAACGCATGATGGCAGATGTTGCCATAGACTCCTCCTTGAGTGCGTATGGTTCGTCCTTGAGATGAAAAACACTTCCCCTTACTACTATCGGCATGCCCGGGGTGGTTTCTTTAGACCTCTGCGGCAAAATGTTCAAAAATTTGTCAGGCCTATCGGCCAGCGTCGATGCGATAGCTTGTCCAGCACCCGGCCATGTGCCATACTTTTCGTCGAGGATCGCAACCCGCAGACAAGTTCCCGGAATGAAAATATTAGGTAATATATAAATGGACGAAGAGAATTTCGAGGCCCTGTCATCGAGGCTCGAAAGAGAAGCTGCGGAAAACCCGCGCTGGTATAAATTGAAGGTGATGGGCCTGGCCTTGCTGGGCTATCTTTTCATCGCAGGTGTCCTGCTGGGGATCGTCGGCGGAATCGCGGCGCTCGTGATGGCGGCCGTTTCCGTGCGTGGATCGGCATACTTCGTCGTGAAGCTGCTCGGCGTGCTGATTCCGCTCGGATTCATCATTCTCCGTTCTCTCTGGGTCACCTTGCCACCGCCGGAAGGCCTGCCGATCGACCTCGGCGAAGCGCCGGCGCTTCGTTCAATCATCGACAGCCTGAAGCATGCCCTCAGGACGCCCGACATCGACGTCGTTCTCCTGACGATGGAATTCAATGCGGGTGTCGTCCAGATTCCGCGTTTCGGCATGTTCGGCTGGCCCCGGAACTATCTCGTTCTCGGGTGGCCGATGTTGCTCGCCCTCTCCCCCGAAGGCGTTACGTCCGTGCTGGCGCATGAATTCGGGCATCTTTCAGGCGCTCACGGCCGATTCGCTGCCTGGGTCTACCGGGTTCGCCAGACCTGGTTCGGCCTGATGACGGCGCTTGACGCGAACGACCAGTGGGGAACCGGCCTGTTCAGGTGGTTTTTCAACTGGTATGCCCCCTCGTTCGGGGCATATACATTCGTTCTCGCCCGAAAGCACGAGTTCGCTGCCGACCGGATGGCGGCTCGTGCGACCGGTGCCCGGATAACGGCCGAGACGCTCTTGGCGACCGTCATACTCGAATCCCATCTCGACGCCGGCTTCTGGCCGAAGCTCAAGGACCAGTCGCTTACCCTGGAAGCGCCTCCCGACGACGTCTTCGCCCGCATGCGCCAGGCCCTTGCAGAACCGATTTCCGAGGAAAACGCGGAAAAATGGTCGAGCAAAGCCCGGTGTTTCCGGACCGGTGGCGCCGACACCCATCCCGCCCTGTCCGACAGACTGGCCGCGCTGGGCTCTCCGGATGCGAGATATCGCCCTTCCCGCGATCTCTGCGCTGCCGACGCGTTTTTTCCTGGAGAGGCGGGCGCCCGCATCGAGCGGACCCTTTCAGCCAGATGGAGGGAAAACGTCACTGACGCGTGGGCGCAGGCGCATCAGAACGGGGTCGGGGCTGCCAGTCGCCTCGCCGAACTCGAAACGCTGGCGCAGAACGGTGAATACAGCCTCGAGACAGCTGTCGAGCGTCTGCGCCATGTGGGCGATCTGCACGGCATCGAGGCGACGGAGCCCCTGCTGGAGGAATTGCTGCTGCGGGCGCCGAACAATCCTCAGGTCTGTTACGGCGTGGGCCGGCTGATGCTTCATCGCGGGGACCGCGCGGGCGTGGAATATATAGATAAAGCTATGAACGCCGATCCCGATGCGGTCCTGAACGGTTGCGGCCTCATCATCGAGTTCTTCTACGAACGCGGCATGCGAGATGAGGCGGAACCGTATCTGCTCCGCCAGAAGTCACGGATGCAGGTGCTGATGAAAGGCCAGGAGGAACGCGAAACGCTGCCGTTCTCCGACGCGTATCTTCCGCACGGCCTTTCCAGGGATATCG
>JAGOCE010000472.1 GCA_017998915.1 Candidatus Ozemibacteraceae bacterium | reverse complement strand
GCGAGAAGTCCGGAGAGCAGAATGACGCTGAGTGTGCGGTTCTTCATGGAAGGCCGTTCCTTTCCGCATGGTCACCGGCGCGCCGCCGTCAGGACACGGAACGCGTCGATCGATAGGTATCCGGATCAGGTATCGGCACGACGTTGCTGAATGTTGAGAGGGTTTCTTGCCGGAGGAAGCCGGGAGCCGCGTTTGACTGGATGTGAGGCGTATGCTAGAGTACACCGGTTCGAATAGCCTTCTGACAAAGGACGGCCCACGTGAAAAAAACGTTCGTCATCGATACCAACGTCATTCTCCACAGCCATCAGGCATTGTTTTCCTTCAAGGACAACGATCTCGTCATTCCGCTCGGTGTCATTGAGGAACTCGACAGATTCAAGGGCTTCAACGATGAGCGGGGCCGCGAGGCCCGGTCGGCATCGCGTGAGCTCGATGCCCTGCGCCAGAAGGGGCGGCTGTACGAGGGCATTCCGCTTCCCTCGGGCGGCAGCATCCAGGTCCTGCTCGACAGCGAAATGGAGATCCCCTACGGCTTCGACAAGGGCAAGGTCGACAACCGCATTCTCGCCTGCGCCCTGTTCCTGAAAAAGCAGGACAGGAACGTCATTTTCGTCAGCAAGGACATCAACGCCCGCATCAAGGCCGACGCGCTCGGTGTCATCACCGAGGATTTCAAAACCAACAAAGTCAATATCGATGAACTGTACTCCGGTTGGCGCGAGCTGATTCTGCCGGCGAAGGACATCGAGCGGTTCCTCGCGGAAAAGTCGCTCGAATACTCCGATACCGAGCTGTATCTCAACGAATTCGTCCTGCTGAAGGCCGCCGAGAACGAAAACAAGACGGCGCTCGGCAAATTCTGCGGCCAGACGAAGAAGATCATCCCGCTCTATCACCAGAGTGCCCGCCCCTGGGGCGTCGAGCCGGCGAACCTCCAGCAGAAGTTCGCGACCGAGCTGCTGCTGTGCAACGAGATCGGTCTCGTGACCCTCGTCGGCCGCGCCGGAACCGGAAAAACCCTTCTGGCGCTCGCATGCGGGCTTCAGAAGACGATCGACGAACATGTCTATCGCAAGCTGCTCGTCAGCCGGCCGATCATGCCGCTCGGCAAGGATATCGGCTTTCTGCCCGGCTCGAAGGACGAGAAGCTGAGCCACTGGATGCAGCCGATTTTCGACAACCTCGAGTTCGTGATGGACAAGCTGTACAACAACTCCGACGACGTCGACAAGAAGATCAAGTTCCTGATCGAGTCGCAGAAGGTGCAGATCGAGGCCATCACCTACATTCGCGGCCGCAGCATCCCGAAACAGTATCTGATCGTCGACGAGGCGCAGAACCTGACGCCGCACGAGGTCAAAACGATCATCAGCCGCGCCGGCGACGGCACGAAGGTCGTTCTCACCGGCGACCCCTACCAGATCGACAACCCCTACCTCGACAGTTCCTCGAACGGCCTGAACTTCGTCATCGAGAGATTCAAGAACAGCGCTCTCTTCGGCCACATCATCCTCAACAAGTCTGAACGGTCGTCGCTGTCGGCGCTCGCATCGGAACTGTTATGACCGCTGCGGAAGCGGCCGCTCGGCGATCCGGCCGGCGGCCCCGCCCCTCTCGCGCGCACCGCGCTCCGTGGCGGCGCAGGGCGCTCACGTTCATCGAGATCATGATCGCCCTGGTCATCCTGGCGGTCGCCCTCCTGCCGGTCTTCAACATGATCCACAAGGGCACGGAGGATACAGATCTCACCGCGTCGCAGGCCTTCGCGATCACCAAGGCCTCCGATGTGCTGAACGCCGCGCTTGATAATATACCATTCGAAATACTTCGCATGGGGAACCCGGGGTATCTGAGCATCTCGAACCTTCCCGCTTCCGAGTATTCCAGATACGATGCGAACTGGCTCGAAGGAATCGCGAAGATGCTGTTCCCGGGCTCGACGGCCGAGGGCGCCCGCGGCTATCCGTGCCGGGGTATCGTCACCGATCCGCGCGGCATCGGCTATCTCGTGACGCTGTATGTCGAAGACCTCGCCGCACCGCCGGCCTCCGCAGACACGAAGCCGGAGCGCAAGCAGATCGGAGCGGGTTTTCCAGTTTCCGCCCCGACCGACTTCTCGTCCGTGAACGAGCTGACCTTCTCGTTTCTGCAGAACCCGGGCAGGCTGTCCGATCCGAAATGGTTCCAGAAATACAATCCGTTCACCACGACCGCCATGGCGCCTCGATGGGAGACGGAGCTGACGCCCGACAAGAACGGCGTCGCCCAGCCCACGGACAACATCTACAAGGATGAAGGATACGATGCCGGCGACGATTCTCCCCGGTTCCTCAATCCCACGGCGGCCCGATATACGCAGCGGATGTCGAGCGAGAAGGTGAACTATACCGATGACGATACATTCGCATTCTGCACGATGAAACGTCTGATCGTCGAAGTGCAGTGGAACATGGATAAGCGGTTGTACAAGAACCCCGATTCGGACGGCCCGGAGATCCAGCGGGTCCACCTGATCACGATGAAGGGAGACATCAACCGGTGACCACGAAACGCCGCGGCATGGCCATTGTCATCGCGCTGTTCTTCGCGTTCTGCCTGATGATCCTCGTTGCCTCGATGTTCTTCCAGCACCGCAACGTGGCCGGCCACAACCGGCTCAATCTCCAGAACCAGCAGGCCTTCTTCGCGGCCCGCGCGGCCATTCAGCATATCCTGCTCAAGGCGAAACTCTTTCCGACTGAGTTCTACGACGCCGTCGAGTTCAGCCAGGGCAAAAATCCTCTCTGCGACTTTTCGGAAATCCCCGGAACGGACGCCCAGGGCAGACAGGTGTTCAAGCCGCTGCAGGGCTTCTCAGGGGTGTATTACCGCGTCCTGCCGAACGAGGAGCGCGACAAGAACGAACGGCCGAAATTCTTCTACATGCAGCTGGAGGGCCGCGACGACACATACATGCGCATGGGCAGCTTTTACAATCCCGACTACCG
>JAGOCE010000081.1 GCA_017998915.1 Candidatus Ozemibacteraceae bacterium | reverse complement strand
GTCATGTTCAGGTTTGAATCGAATGCAAGGATGGGAAGCCGCGAAAGTGTTCCAAGACCGGCCGGGACCGTCCAGTCATACGTGTAAATGTTCGGGCCGCCGGTCGGGGGAAAGAGGGTGGCGTCGGGGGCTGGCATCCCGTTTTCGACATACAGATTTTCAAAGTCGATCTGCGGGAGGATGCCGTCGTGATTGTCAACCCGAACCTTGATGCGAATGACGTCACCCTGGTTTGCCTCCCCGATTCGGCCGTTGTCTACAACGAAACTCAAAGGATACACGGTGACCTTGGGTGGCATATTGTCGATCGTCAGGGACTGGGCGCTTTGTGCCCAGGTCTGATTGCCATTGACATCCGTAAGCGTTGCCGTGAACTTTGTCGCAACGCCGTTCAGACTGCCGGGACGGAGCGTGAACTCTTCGATGTAGCTCCGACCACCGTTGATCGGCGACCAGCTCAACAACTCATACGCCGTGTTCTGGATGCCCAGAGGGGTCAGGTCGACCGTGAGCGAACCCGGGTCGGTCGAACCGCTCAAAACATTGATGGTGAGCCTGACAGTGTCGGTGGTGACTGTCGGATACGTCGTGAAGATACCGTCAAGATCGACGACCGAGTTGCCGTTGTTGTCGAAACTATGGGAGGCGACAAACGAGGAAATCGTTAGGGGCGAGTTGTCGACATAGATTCTTTCCGGGGCTGATACCTGGACACGGTTGCCGGCATCGTCCGTCAGTTCGACCGTGAAACTCGTCCAGGCCCCGTTCGTGGTGCCGGCCGTGACTGTGTGGGTATAGCCAAAAACGCCATCGCCCGCGCCGCCATCGTCATGGGATCCGTCGTCATACAGTTGTTGAGATGAAGCTCCTCCAATGGCGGTGAGGTTCACCTTCGGTGTTCCGTTATCGAGACGATTCAAATCGATCTGCGCATTGATTTTGACTTTGTCTCCGACGTTCGCGCAGGTCGAACTTCCGATGAGATTTTGCAGCTCAGCTGATGCCCATTCGATATGAGGCATGACGCAATCGACGGTACTCGCAGCAGAGAGGGAACTCATGGTGTTTCCTGCTTTGTCTGTAACAATCGCGTTAAATACATATCCTGCCTGTTCGAGGGACGTCGCGGTGGCGTTAACCGTGAGATAATATCGTTTGAGAGCTGCGTTGTAGGGCATCACGACGACGGATGAACTCCCAAGCATCGACAGGTCGATCGTGCAGGTGCCACCGTCAGGGTCGTCAACCGAAACGCCGAACCCATAGGTATCACCGACGTTCATCACACCTAATTTCGTCACATCGATGAGTGTGGTTATCGTCAAAGGGCCCGCGACCGGACTGTAATTGTCGATCGGGATGCTGACGTTCCGCCCGTCGGTATTCGCGGCGTTGTCCGTCGCGGTGAACGAGAAAGACTTCGTGTTGTTCACGGTTCCGGCCGGGACCGTCATCTGGTATGAGTATTCCCCGCCGTCGAACGTCAGGGCTTGGTTGGAACTTCCGCCGAGGGCGGTCAGGTTCACCGTCACCGTTTCGGAGTCATGGGGGGTCGTGAGCGTCGAGCCGCCCAGCGTCGCCTTGAACGTAAGCACGTCGTTTGCCCGGACGTAAGGATGTGAACTCGAAAGATCCGGTTGGACCGTGTAGGTAGCGAGGGTGAAGACCGGAGGATCGTTATCGATGGACAGGGACGGCGAGGTCATTTGCACGACGTTCCCCGCGTTGTCCTTCGCCCAGATAACGAACGAGCGGCTCGAATCGATGATCGAATACCCGGAGACGGGGGCCAGAACGGTCTTTTCGAGACGATACGTCGAACCGCCGGAGCTGGTGAGCGTATCGGAAGCCAGGCCGCCGATGTTCTGGAAATCGACCCAGACTTCCCCGCCGTCGGCGTTCGCGACGTTCACCTGGATCGCGATCGAGTCGTTCAGCTTCGCCGTCGCCAGGCCGCTCGAGATCTTTGTCAGTTGAGCACTGGAAAGCACGGGCGGCAGATTGTCCACGTAGAGGACCGGCATCGTGATCTGGTAGACGATATTTCCACCATTATCTTTCGCGGTGATCGTGAAAGCCCGGGGGGTGTAATCCTCCGAAGTTCCCTGGAAAATCTTGAAATCGAGGCCGAACGTGGTCGTCGCCGGAGAGGTCGGAATGATCTGGTTGGTGACGCCGCCGATTCCCGAGACGTCGACAGTGAGCGTTACATCCGTGGGCAGACTCTGCAGTTCGCCCGAAAAGCGGATCATATCGTCGATGACGGCAGTGGTTGAAGGCTTGACCGCGCCGGTTTTGTCGATGATGGAAACCATTGCGTTCTGGAACCCCGGTGCAATGGTGTCGTAGGCAAGGGCGTTCGACCAGCCCTCGACCTCATTGTCTGCATCGTCCTTTGCGAAGACCTGGAACTGAAGCCAGTTCGTGTCTTCGAGGTTCGTGCCGGCCGTGACGGTGAACTGGTATTCGAAGGTCGCCGAGGTGCCGACGGAACCGCTCTTCTTGGTGAGAACCGGCTTCGAGGTTCCGAACAAGATGCTCTGGGAAGCGGTGACCTTGTCGTTGTCGTAGTTCGAGATGACGACGGTCAGCTTGACCTGATCGCCGACCTTCACGATGGGGTTGCCGGAAACGTTCACGGCCGTGACCGACTCGATCTCCGGTTCGCGCGTGTCATAGCTGATGGCCGCCGCAAGCGTCGTGCGGTTTCCCGCATCGTCGACCGCCAGGACCGACAGTGTATCGGCGGTCCGCTCGCGACCTGACGGGAGGGTTTGGCTGAACGTATAGACGCCGACGCCGGTCGGGCCGGAAAGCGGAACGTTGGTTCCGAGGCCGATCGTTGTCAGGTCTGCATAAACGCGCAGCCGGCCGCCGCCGTTGATGCCGTCTTGGTCATCGAATTGAAGCGTGAAATACAGGGTGTCGCCCTTCTTGTAGATGCCGCCGGGGCCATGGGCATACGTGCTCGGAAGAGTGATGCCGAGGGGGCAGTTCGGGGGCTGAACGTCGATCGAGATGCCGTTGCTGGAATCGAGGAACCCGGTGTCGTCATAGAAGCGGGGGCGGAACGCGGTCGTGTCGAGACTGCCTTTGGCGAGGGGGCCGTAAATGGAGCTATAATACGTTGACACGACGTTCGCGAGGGTGAAATGAGAGTTTCCGAGGGTGCCCGCGTCGACATAGGGGGTGTCGCCCGCGGTCACGCTGGAGCTGCGGCAGGACATGGTGATCGTGTCGCCGACGCCCGCGATCCCGTCGCCGTTCGCATCCGACGTGAGGGTAAGGGTCGGATTCGTCGGCGTGCCGAAGACCGCGCCGGTCATGGCCAGCAGGACCAGCAGCGCCGGCACCCACCTGTTGGATGTTTTGCCCCGTCTGTGAATTCTCATATTCCAGCCCCTCCACGGTGAAAAACCGCGAAAATAGGATTATCCGGGTCAAATCATCGGCATCTTCAAGGGAAACGTAGAGTGTCCGGTAAAAAAAATGCGAATTGGTGCACAAACGACGAACCACCGAGACACCGAGGCACAGAGAAAAATGAACGCTTTCCTCTGTGCCTCGGTGCCTCAGTGGTTCGTTGCTGTTTTTTACTGGTTGACGCCGGGGGTGCCGAGGGAGACGAGCAGGGCGTGGATCTGGCCAACCGGCGAGCCGGTCGGTGTCGAAGACGTCCAGACGGCGTTGATCTGGGCCGCGGCGGATGCGTTGTTGCCCGTCATGGCGAGCGCATACGCATACATCGCGTGTATCTCGCCGTTGGTGATGCCGAGAGACGAATGCGGAAGCGTGATCACGGCTGTCGGCACATCGGCGCCGGCCTGCGAAAAATAGGTCAGCGACTGCGTGTATCCTGCCCCTGTCGAGAGCTGAACGTAGGCGAAGGCCAACCCGACCAGCGCCTCGGGCAGATTCCCCGCCTGTTGGAACTCGCTGATACCGGAGCTCATGCCGAAATTCTTGGCACGGGCCCAACCGAGCCCGTTATACGCCTCGGCAACCTGGGCTGCGGTTGATGACGCGGAGTTGATGACGGTCTGGAATTTCTCTGCGGCGCTCGTGAAGTTCGTATACCCCATATCCACCCATCCGTCGGCAAGATTTTCTTCGGGAGTGGGAGGAACCACGGGAGTCGTTCCCGTTGCCGTGCCCGTTCCGGTGCCTGTTCCGGTACCGATGCCGGGCCCAAGGGGATTCTCGCCGGGAAGCACCTGCCTGCCTCCTCCGCCACCTCCGCCGCAGCCGGCCGAAATGATGAGGCTGGTGGCGATGATCGCGAGGACGAACAACTGGATATTGAACCGACGGGCGTTGATATACTCTCGACGATATATTTCTGAACCTGTGTTTCTGCTCATGTGTGATCTCCTCGATGGGCCGGCTGTCAGCGCAATACCGCGATCTTGTGGATCTTCTTCACCTTGCGGTTCGGGTTGTCCGGATCGCGGACCGTGACACGGGCAAGATACACACCGTTCGCTACGGTCTCGTCGTCGTCGTTCCTCAGATCCCAGACCATGTCGTAGAGGAACCGCGCCGACGCTCCGGCTGCTTCCCGGACCGGGCTGACGCCCGACAGTGTTCGCACCCGATGCCCGGCCGTGTCGTAGATGTCGATGTCGACCAGGTCGGGATCGACGTCGCGCCTGTTGGCGCTGATCCTGATCGTCGACCGGATTCTCGCCGGGTTCGGGTAGATCGAGATCTCACCGATGGACAGCGGAACCTGAACGTCGAATCTGACGGCCTGCGTGACGGTTTTGTTGCCGGCGGCATCTTCCGCCTCGAAGACGAGTTCATGACTGCCGCCCGTCAGTTCCACGAGGGGAGTGAAGACGATCGAGCCGTTTTCGAGGAGCGTCACGGGCTGGGCCGACTCTCCGTCGATCCGCGCAACCAGGGAATCGGGATGCAAGCCTGAGCCGTATTCCTCGACCCTCCCTTCGAACCGCGGTCTTGCCGTCGTCAGAGGCCGGTCATCCGGAGCCTTCGTCGTGATCGAGAGGCGCGGTGCCAAGGTGTCGCGCAGGAGGGCGTAGGTGCCTGGTGGGTTGCCGTCCGAACCGATCGTGCCGTTCGATTCGCGCCTGCCGACGACTTGCCACGACTGGTCGGCGGCTTGGCGGAAGAGGGCGATGCCGTTCTTCGCGACACCCACGGGAAGCTTGGCCTTCACGCTGAAGCCACTACCGATGGCCGCCTGCGGCAGGCTGATCTCGTAGGCGAGGCCGAGCGGAACGAGCTCTGATGCCTGGCTGGCGAGTTTCGGCGAAGATTCGGCCGTGGAGCGGCGCAGGGCGGCTGAGAGTTTCGGCTTGATGCCGGCAGTCTTCGATGTATAAGATGCGATATAGTCGAGCTCGTGCGGGAGAATCTTCACGAACGCCTGGCTCTTGAGGCTCTTGCGGCCGAACCCGGCCGTCATCATCCCGTCGGCTGACGAGAGGTTTGCCGTAACGTTGGCGTTGACGGTCGCGATCGAGAAGGTCAGGCTCTTCGTGCTGGAATTGCCGGCCGCGTCCGTCGCCGTGACGGACAGGACGACGTAGCCCACGTTCGAACTCAGGTGATACCCGGCCGTCCAGGTGAGAGGCTGCGCCTGGGTGAGGGACACCGACACCGAGGTTCCCGTGCTTGGCGTAACCGTGAGAGCCGGCGAACCGCCGTTCAGGAGGGCCTCGTTCGACTTGACCGCGATGATGATGTCACGTTCGTTGCCGGGATTCGAGAACGCGGCGAGCGTGATGACCGGCGGCGTCACGTCGGCTCCGCGGAAGGTGAACGAGGCGAGGTCGGCCGTGCTCCGGTTCTGGAACCGGTCTTCGACGCCGTTGACCGTGAGCGTGTATGACGTGCCTTCGGCGAGCGTTTCGGAGGCAGACGCGATTACCGACAGGCCGTCAGCCAGGAGCTGCAGGTTTGAGAGGGTGAGCGTGCGGCTTGATGACTTCAGTTCGTATTTCGAGGCGGTCTCGGCTGTCGATTCCGTCACCTGCTCGTCGAAGACGGCTTTGAACCAGTTCGGGCCGGCCAAGCCGGTGAGCTTGATGTCGGAGAGAACGGGGCCCCGCGCATCGACGGCGGTGACCGTCGCGACGTTCCCCGGAGCCGCGATGGGGACGAGTTCATCGCTGGTGATCGATCCCACGTTGACGGTGATCGGAACGTCCGCGCCGTGCGGCATGCCCGAGTCGAACGTGAGTCGCAGGAGGGTCGTGGTCCTGATCGAGAAGGTCGCGACCGAGAGACCGTTCGGGATCGAGAAGTCGGCGTTCTGAATGCCGGCCTGGTCGAACGGCAGGCTGAACAGCAGGTCGACGGATCCGCTCGTGATTTCGGTCGCGCTGATGACGCGGAACCCGGCCGTCGTGACGTATATCGTGACTGACTGCGTCGAACGGTTGCCGGCATAATCTGTAGCAACAAGAATATAATTGTCGTCGGTGACCGGCATGCCCGAGCCGTTCATGCCGTCCCACTTCGCCTCGAAAATGGTTCCCGAAGCGACCAGGGGCAGCCGCCTGACCAGCCGGCTCCAGCGGTCCAAAACGTCGACCTGCCAGATGCCCGTCTCGCCCAGAACTTCTGTCGTGGCCGTGACCTCGATCGTCAAACTTCCGATGGCGGGGGCGTAGCGGGTGACGGAGTTCCCATTCAGCTTCAGGGCGTATGTCGCCACGACCGGCGCCGTCGAATCGATGACGACTCGGCACGACCAGGTGGCGAGGCCTGCCGTCGGCGTTCCGACGTTGCCAGCGGCGTCGACGATATCGACGAGATAGACACCGTCGGTCGCTTTCTGCATCGTGTTGCGGCTTTCATACAGGTTCCAATAGCCGCTCCACATGGATGTTCCGGAGGTTGCGACCATTGAAAATGTATCTGATGATATATCAGTCCAGACCCGGAGTCTCGGAGCCAGGGACTCGGCGGCCTGGAACCTGAAGGTCAGCGGCGCGTTGGTATACGTGGTTCCCGTGGCTGTCCTACCGCCGAACACCGACGGCGCGCTCAGGATAACGGGGGCCGTCGCGTCCATCGTCCAGGTGGTCGTTTCCAGCGACCGATTCCCGAACTGGTCGACCAGCCGTAGCGTGTAGGGATTGCCGTTCGCCGGCACCGGGCCGGTCGCGACATCCCAGGTGAAGGTGCCCACCGTGTTCGCGCCGTTCCATGCGAGCGTGACGGACGCGACGGTGATGTCGTTCTGGATGAAGTGCAGGAATGTTCCGCTTCCGGAAGCCGTGGAAAGCGTTACGGTCAGCGTTGCCGCGTTCGGCGCGACGAGATGGCTGAATGGCTGGCCGGTGAATGTTTCAGTTCCCGTCGTGAACTGCTGTGAACGAGTGACGTAGGAGAGGACGGTCGGCCCGCGCGCCTGGATCTCGAGCTGGAAGCCGCCGTTCGACGTGACGGAGGTGTTTCCCGCGTAATCGCGGGCGCCGCCGATATTGTAGGAATACAATCCCTGCGGGAAGGTCGCGACGATGGCCTCCGAGTTGACGAAGCGGCAGGTGGTCGAGCTGATCCAACAGCCGGAGGTGGTCGGAGATGCGACGAGCGAGGTCGAGAAGACGCCGTTGGAGAGGGAGACGATCGGAATCGTCGCCGAACTCATCGGCTCGGAGAACTCCACCTCGAAGATGCCCGCGCCCGCGGCGAGGGTGTGAATCGGCGATCCGGCCGTGACGGTCGAGGGGGTGACGCCGATCACGACAGGCTGTGATGCGTCAACCTGGACGAACTTCAGATACTCCGGCCCGGAGGCGAAGTTCCCTGCCAGGTCGGCGGCCGTGAACGCGTAGAGCCCTTCAGCGAGACCGCTTCCCGTCGCGACGGTGTGCGTGGTCGAGGTCGGGGCGCTTTGCGTCAGGGGAACGATCCAGGTCGCAGGGGTATCCGCATCGACGATGATCAGCCGCTGCGGATCCGTGGCGTTGGTGGAAAGCGTGATCGTGGTGTTTCCCGAGACGGCGGGCGAGTAATACTTGATGCCGCCGCTTGCGATGCCGGTGTCGCCGAACACGAACCCGGTGATCGAAGCAGGTTTGCTGTCGTAGGTGAGCGATGCGACGATGCCCGCCGCCGCGTTGAGCTCACCCGTCAGGTTGTTCAGACTGTCGACGATCCTGAATTTGTATGTGTTGGGGCCGACGGCTTCGGCGAGACCGGGGGCCGAGGTCCACGAGGCTGTGTCGAGGGTCAGGGGAATGTCCGTCGTCGCGGCCGACGGCAGAGAAAATGTAGCGATCTGAATATTCGAGCTGTCATACATCTGGAGCGTATGAGGCGTGTTGAAGGGGCCAACGGCATAGGCGATCGTCAGACTGGCTGCGCCGTTGTTGGCCGGGGAGCTGAAGGGATGATTCGCGAGCCAGGCCGAGCCCGTCAGAAGGGGTTGCTGCGTCCAGACGTTCAGGGTGGCCGAGGGTGCCTGCGAGTAGAGGCTGACCTGAAGCGTTCCGGAAGCCGGGATCGTGTTCTGGTTCCCGGCGTAATCGCGCGCACCGGAGACGACGTAATCCCACGCGCCCTGGGGGGTGATTCCCGAGGTGATGGCGGTCGTGTTCGTGAACCGGCACGTCGTCGAACTGATCCAGCAGTCAGCCGAGAGCGGCGTGGGGGCGAGCGTGATGCGTGTGGTTCCGCCGACCGTCGTCGTGGCGATCGAAACGGCTGGAATGAGCGTCAGATCCGGATTCATGGGCTCGGAGAAGATGATCGTGAAGGTTGCCCCTCCCGCGGCCACGGCGCCCATCGAAATCGGCGTCGCGCTTGCGACGGTCGGGGCGGTAGAATCGGCGATGACGCGAGTGGACGATGACGTGCCGACGGCGAAGTTGCCGGCCAGATCAGCGAACGAGAAGGTATACTGTCCGGTTACGAGCGAAGCACCCGTCGTGACGGAATGATTGGTGGCCGAAGGCGAGTTGGCTGTCATCGGCACGCTCGACGTGGCAAGGGATCCCTCGTTGAAGATGACGAGTTGCTGCGCGTCGGTCGCGTCCATGGTGGCCATCGTCAGGGTGAAATTACCGAGGATCGGTGAGTAATACCGGAATCCGCCCGAGGCGATGCCGATGTTGCCGGAGAACGTGAGCGCGGTCGCCGTCGCGGGGAGCGAGTCATACAAAAAGACGGTCGGGTTGACGTCCGACATGTTGCCAAGGCCGTCCACAAGCCTGAACCGGTAGGTGGCGGAAGCGACCGGGTCGACGGGGGATGATCCGACCCCCCAGTCGGCAACGTCGACGGTGACCGAGGCATGCTGCTGTCCGGCCGGAACGGCATAACTGGCGACCTGGACGCCTGCCGTGTTGAAAATGACCAGCGAATGCTGGGGATTGGGCGGGGTGACGCTGCTGTAGGCGATGCTGACGGTCGCGACGCCGGGATCGGCCGTGGCGCTGAGAGGATGATCCTTCAGCATGGAGGTCGTGGAAATTCTATTGTGCTGCGTATAGACGGCGATGCCGGCTGCCGGACCCTGGCCCTGGATGTCGAGAATGGCGCCGGGGGTGAAACTCGTCACGTTCCCGGCCAGGTCGCAGCCGTTGGCGACCGTGTAGGCGTAATTGCCGGGACGATACGCGCTGTCGATGTTTGCGACGTTGGTGAACCGGGCGGTCGTGCTCGATACCCATCCCGTGAAGGTCAGGAAGACCGTGTTGCTCGAACAGGACGGGGCGGTCGAGATCGGGGTCGTCGTCGCGAGGCGTGCCGCCGGCACATACAGGGGATTGCCGTTCATCGGCTCGCTGAAGACCACGTCGAAGATGCCCGTGCCGGCCGGCGTGGTGCCGATCTGCGAGCTGCTCGGGGTGATCGTCGTGACAGTGGGCGCGGTCCGGTCGATACGCAGGGCGATCGCGTCGAGACCTGTCTGGGCATTGCCTCCCAAGTCACTGAGACCGAGAAGGTAATCGCCTTCCGGGAAAGAGCTTGCGATCTGATTGGCGTAATTCCCTGGCGACTGCTGGTTCAGCGGCAGCGTCGAGGTTGCGCCGCCCGAGGGCATCACGGTGATGACCTGCATGTCCGTCGCATTGGTCGAATGCGCCGAAACGGTGATCAGCGTAGAGGTTGCGGCATAATACACATTCTCGACGTAACTTCCGACACCGGTGAGGGAGAACGAGTCGAGATTGGCGCCGAGGAAATCGTAGACGAACGTGGCGACGTCGTTCGTGTTCCCCTGCGTATCGTAAATCTGCGCCAGGTATGAAGCCGGGCCGGTGGCGCCCGGTGTTCCGAAAAGGGCGGCATCGATCGTCGCCGTGCCGTTCATGCGGCCCGCGTCGAGCGTGATGGGCGTCGTCCAAGAGGCGGCGCCGGATACGAGCCGGAGGGTGTGGTCTGGGTTCATCGCAGTGGCCGCATACGCGATGCTGACGGTGGCGACGCCGTTTACCGGACTGTAAGGCAGGTTCTGGGGCTGATCGGTCACGGCCGTGGATGAAAGCAGGGTTCTTCTCTCGGTGAGCCTGATCGAACTGATCGACGGGGCCTGCGTGCGGACTTCGGCCGCCTGAGTCGTGGCGGAGAAAGCGTTCGCGGCCAGGTCGGCGCCGGCAGCCGTGAGGGAGTAGTTCCAGATGCCCTGTGCGAGCGATTCGGTGAATGCCGTGTCGTTCGAATACGTCGCGACAGTGCCGTCGGCGCTCCAGCCACGATGCGTAAAGGTCAGCGTCGTCGTGCCCGTCGAGAGTCTCAGCTGTGGCGTGCCCGCCGAGGTGTTCATCGGCTCGCTGAACGTGACGGTGAACACACCGGCGCCTGCATTCATGCGGGAAATCGTCACCGGGGCGATCGAGACGAGGGTGGGGGCCAGAGTGTCGATCGCGAGCTGGCTGGTTCCGCTCGAGAAGCCCCGCGCATCGGTCGTGCTGCGCAGGTTCAGGTCATAGACGGTCGTCGTGGCGGCCGGAATGGCCTGAGAATAAAGAATATTGCCAAATATGTCACTGACGCCCCAGATTTCGAGCTTGCCGTCGATCTTCTGAACGTCGGACGGAAGCGCGGCATCGTTCGAGAATCGCGCGGTGTAGCGCGTTTTCCCAGCCACCGTGCGCGTCGTCCAGTTGACGAACGTTCCGGTGGCGAGCGTTTCTCCGGTCGTGCTCGCGATCCGAGCCGTCGGAGCCGCAGAAGAGAGCGGAACGGGTGTGTTGCCGATGAAGTTCGGTTCGAAGTCGAACTCGAAGAACAGCGTGCCGGGGGCGGCGTTCTTCGTGGGTGGCGGGTCGGAGATCGCGGCTGCGACGATGCGCGCCGTACCGGTCGAGGCCGGCGGGGTCATGGTCATCCCTCCGGGATTCCCCGAGGGCAGATACAGCTGATTGGGCTGGTCCCACCAGTTGCCGAATGCGCCCTCGTCCACCCGCATCCGCCAGATGGGTGTAGCGTTGTTCCGAAACATCGCGATGACGTTCGCGATATCGGCATCGGTCAGCACCAGATGGACCGTTGTCGTGGCCACCTGTGGATTTTTCGCGAGATCGAGGGCCTGGAGGGTCAGGCGAGTATAGGTAGCCGGATCGGTGTCGATGTCATACAGGATGAACTTCGAATGGAACCGCGTTGAACGCTTCGCGTAGCTTGGAATTGGCATTCCCATCGTCGGTGCCGTGCCGTCGATGTCGTTGAAATCGTTCGAATAGATGAGCGCTCGCTCTGAAAGATCGATGTCGAGCGTGCCGCTGCCGACGACAAGAGTGATGTTCCCTGGGGGATCTTGTACGGCAAAGGCCGAGGCGGCCGGCCTGGTGATGGCGGAACAGGGGAAGGGGGCCGACGTCGTATAGTTCGTCGCCGCCTTGGCGAGCTGGTCACGCACGAATACCCTGCTGGAGGTGCGGTTGGCGAAGCGCAAGACGGAGGTGCCCGAACCGAGTTTGCGGGCAAACCAGTCCCGGGCATGGTCGCAGAGTTCTATGTGAAGCTGGTTTGCTGCCGGCCAGGAAGGCGTGTCGGACGCCTGAAAAACATAGCCAATGGTATAATCGATATTCGCGAATTCGTAGGCGATCGGCGAAACAAGCAGGACGGCGTTCGACGCGACGAGCGTCTCGGAAGCCATCGCACGGTCGAACACGAGATCGAGGCTGATCGACGCCGGCCAGTTCGAGGTATCGATGATGAAGTTCGTCAGCTTCGCCGGTTCGCGCCAGGTGGAGTCGGTGATCGTGATGGGATACCGGGAATACCCCGGCAGCCAGTTGCCGGCAGTATCCTTCAGAGGCGCCGTTGCGACCGACGTGATCTCGAGATAGAGAGGCGTCGAGGCCCAGGTGGAAAGGGTTTTTCTCGCATCGATGCCGAGCTGGATGTCGAAATCGCTCCAGCCCAGTGTCGTAAACGTTCCGACCGATAGCGACATGGAGGCGAGCAGCCCGGTCGAGGAACTGCCGATCAGCCGCCATTCGGTTCCCTGGGAGGCGACACTGGAGTTCTCGTATTCCTCGGAAACGCGGATGTTAAACGTCGTTCCGTCGAATGTGGCGCCCGTCAGGGCCGGTCGGACGGTATCGACGAAAAACTGCGTGCCGGTGCTCACCGGGTTGCCCGCCTGATCGCGAATGGTGACCGTGAATGTGGCGGTGATCCAGTCGGTCAGCGGATACCTCGACAGGTCGACGCTGCTCGTTCCGGCTGAGTTGCCCGCGACGGCGAGCGCCATGGCGGAAGGCGCGCCGGGAACCTGTGAGAGATCGAGAACGCCGGTGGTAACGGCTTCCCCGAACTTCAGTGAAGCGGTCGCGGTCAGCTTGTCCGTCGTTCCTGACCCGATGTTCAGGACGGGAATGCCGCCGAGACTCGCAATGGTCTGGTTCGGCGAAAGGGAGAAGGTCACCGTGTCGATTTCCGGCAGCTTGTTCTTGACCGTGAAATCCGAGGCAGCCGAGACGGTCCATGAACTGTTGCCAACGTTATCCGTCGCTGTGGCCTGGAAGATGAGCGGTGTGTAACTGAGATTCCAGATCCCGCTTCCGGCCGGAATCGTGAAGTTCACCTCATGCCGGTTCCGCGCAGGCACGTAGGTCATCGTTCCTGTAGCAAGAGATATACTTCCGGATGAGAGCGAAGCGGACGCGACCGCGTCGATGTAACTCGTGATGCTGGCGTACACCGTCACGATGTCGTCGGTGTTCGCGATGCCGGCGATGGGATTGTCCCCATTGTCCTGCGAAATGTAGATGCCGCAACTGGCGAAACCGGGGGCGAGACAGTCGACTTCGGTGACGGCCGCCGAGGTGACGGTCACCGAGTTGCCTTTCGCATCCGTGACGATGGCCGTGAACACATGGTTTGCATACTCTGCGCCGACCGCGAGCGTGGACAGCGCAAGAGAGAAACTGCCGTTGCCGTACAGCATCTGCTCGGCGCTTCCCCGGCCGATCGCCGTCAGGTCGATCGTTGCCGTGCCGGCGTTCGCAGGGTCGGAAATCGCGATCGTGAACGACGCGGTATTTCCGAGTTTGATCATCCCGTCGGCGGGAACATCGATCCAGCTTACCTGGAGGGAACCGGTCTGCGGTGGCTTATTGTCGATTGTGAGTGTGTTCGTGATACTCGAGACGAGGTTGCCGCGGGAATCAAAAATCGAGATCGGCCAGGAGGCCGTGGTCGACTCCCATGTGCCGGATGGGACGGTGATCGTATACGAGTAATCGCCGCCACCCGCGGACGTCATCTGCTGAACGGAACTGCCTCCGAACGTGGCGAGGTTGACCGTGGGTGCGTTTCCGTCAGCCAGACTGACGTTCGCCCGGAACAGGATCTGACGTCCGATCGTGGCGATGCCGCCGCCGACGACCTCGGCGCTGAGCGAATTGATAACGGGTGGAATACAATCGACG
>JAGOCE010000080.1 GCA_017998915.1 Candidatus Ozemibacteraceae bacterium | reverse complement strand
CTCCTCGCGTCGCCTCCTTCCTGCCTCGAACCGGTTTCCCCGCGCCGCTCCCTCTTCGTCGCAAAAGATGGGTTCCTCGACCGTGCGACGGTCTGGAACGATACCGCGACGCGCATCCGGCTTCTCGGGCACACACCGGTCCAGCTGCATACTCCCACCCTCGAAATCATCAAGCCGTATTCCCGCCCAACCCTCTCGCTGCCGCCGATCAGCCCCGATCCGACCTGCGCCCAGCCCCCGATGGTCCCCAGAACGGATTTTCGGAAGCCATACAGAAACCCCGACCCCTCAATTCTCCTCACGCCGGCCTCCCCGGGCCCGCTTCTCAAGAAAGTGTTCCCGCTCGAACTCCTGGCGAAACGCTCGAAGCTGCCCTACTCGATGGTGTCAGGGATCGACATGCTGTATGCCTGTTTGATGGATCGCGCCCGCAGAGTGCTGTATGGTCCGATCGAGCACAGAAACGCAACGATCGTTCAACCGCCCCGGTTCTGGCGCGACACGCTCGCCGTCTCCCATCCCCCGAAGAGGGCTCCAGTGCACGATATCGATGCGTTCTTCTCCTGCCCCGACCGGATTCATGAGAAAATCGTCCGCAGGCAGGCAATCCTCGGTTCCCGCGTCACAGGACTGCTGGAAGCCATCAAACTGACTCAGGCTTCGGTGGATCGCCTCTCGTCCAATACTCCGTCATGAGCCTGTCGCATCTCGGAATATTTTCCGATCCCGTTTTCGACGCGGCTCTCCCGACAAAGCAGGTGCTGTTCCCCGTCGCCCGCAGGATCGTGAGCCATGCCGCCCGCTCGCTGTTCGCTGGAAAACTGTTGTTCCCCGTCGCAATTCCCGGGAAAGAAGGACAGCACTGTTTCGCCGCGGATCCCCGCCGCCTGTTCCGCATGCCCCGCGTAAAGTATTTCGTCGATGTCGTTCTTCCGACCGTCATGTCGCGAACGGACCACGCCTTTGTCCCGCTTCAGGGAGATCAGGCCCAACCCCGCCAACGGCTCGACGTTTCCAAATGCAAGTTCCCCCCGCGCCCCGAGCTGGTACCAAACGTCCGTTCTTGCTTCGGCACACCCGATCTCTCCCTCACGGAACCCACTGCACGGCCGGCAATTCGCCCCTCTCACCCGCCCATGAAGGGTCTCAGAGAGCCCATGTATCTCCAGAAGTGCCTCATCTCACGGTTCGAAATTTCCCGTCTCCGCAGGATGGCAGCCACATCCGACGGGCATCGCTCCTCGAATCCGCGCGTTGAGCTCTACCCCGCCTCCCCACCGCCGGAAGCCTGGAAATGGTTCGCCCTTTCCACGCACGGCTGGGCTGTCCGAGCATCGACCAGAGTCCGCCCCATGAAAGCAGGGCCTCTCGATCCTCCCAGGCCACGCCTTCTTTCCCCGGCCGCAACGCGGAGCCCTTTCATTGCGCCGCCTGTCTTGAAATTCCTTGCACACGGACGACAAGCCTTCCCCTCGTGGCGACCGGTCTGCCGCTTCCCAACCGAGCGCCTGCCTCTTCTTCCGCTTCACAGACGGCTTCCGTTCGCAGAATTGGTGTCCGCGCTTCCGACACGAGCATCGGAAGGCCAGCCTATATATTTAAAATTATACATATGTTGCTCTATTTCAATTCAACCTCATTCGTTTCATTCGGCATTTCGAATCGAACGAGGGCGGATCAGGCCAACGGCGCACAGCGGAATATCGCCGGAGCTCCTTCCGCATGACCGCCTTTCCGCCCCATCCGCCCGAACGGGAACCGTGGCGGCGATCATCACGAATATCTCCCGAACGCGTCTTGCCGATATCCGGGGCTTTCCCCCGACCCGCCTGGTTCGGAAATGGCCGCACGCCGCGTTTCGTACGCTCCGGCATCTCCTGTTCCGCAAGCCGCTCGCGAAGCGATTCGATTTTTCCGTTCCCGAGTCTCCGGAATTCCACATCATTGCTCCCAGATCATTCGCGTCTCTCCGGGCCCTCACCGGCAGTCTCGACTCGGCGGGAAAGCGTGGGGCGGCCCCCGACTCCACAAGATCAAAACCCGTCGAGCGGCGTTCCTGCGGTTCATTCGGCCACTCTCCGGAGGAACGGTTCCTGACGAAGGCAGACCTGCACGTCTGTGATCCCCGCGCGACAGAACTCCATATCTCACCCATCCAGCCAGCCCCCGTGATGCTTTCCGGAGGAGCGCCCCGCAAGGGCGTCAGACAGGCGCTCAGCATATCGAAACGGCGTTCCGTCGCCGAAAAGGCAGTCTTCACGCAGCGGGAAAAGCCGCGTGCGGTATTCAAGTCTTCGCCTCTTCCGGTGCAAATCCCCGGTGGGGCATCAGGACTTCGCAACCCTGCTCCGGCCATGCATCTTCTAGGGCTGACCGCCGCCCCTCGCGGCCCCAGACCTCCTGACCCTCCACGGCGCCTTCCACCCGCGGACAAGCCGGATCGGATGCTCAGACACATCGTTTCGCTTCCCCGCAGGAGCCATTCGACGCGACATTACCTGTTGTCGCTCGAAACAGCCATCACCGGCTGGAAGCAGCTTCCACAAGCCCGCCGAAGCCGGATCGCCCCGGGAAGAGGCCCCCTCGCTCCGAATCCATGCACCATTTCAAGAGCGATCACGCTGCCGGAGGAGTTCAAAGCGGTTTCACTCAGAGAGGAACCGACATTCCTCACCTCGGACATCCGCACATCATCGCCTCCTTTCCGTGTGATCCCCCTTCTGGCCGCTCGTCACATCGTGCAAGACCGTACCAGGCTCACGCTGATCACACCGCTCATTCCTACATCCGTCACGGGTGCGCGGTTCCTCGACGCTCCCGAATGGCTCTGCCCCTTCCGCCAGCCCAGGATGAGAGTCCGCTATTGGCCTACATTCTATGAGTTTCCGCCTTCGTCTCCGGCAGCCGGCATGCGGCTTTCGGAAGTTGCGCGCACCACCCTCTCGCCGGCCGCGTCATCACACACTCTCACGGCCATCGCCGGCATGTTCGGTATTCGCCGCCGCGAACGGCCTCGCGGCCCATACAGTATGCGAAGGCCAAAGCGGTGGCTGCTGAAGACGGACGCTCCGTCGACCGGCGTCCCGGATGCGTATCACCATGAAACGACCTTCCCAACAACCTCTCCATCGAGGCTCGACTCGGCAGAACGTCACCCGCCCGCCTTCATGGGCCCGGCGTTCCGCTCACCCTGGACGTCGCTCGTCATCAGTCCTGAGGAGTTCCGGCAATTCTCTTCGGAACGTGCCGTTCCGCCGCCCCTCGAGCGCATTCCCCACTGTAGAGCTTCGACCAGGCCAGTCGTTGAGCACGCCCTCACCTTCCAGGTAGCCCCGATGCCCCGCGTCATCACGACCGCGAGGCTTACTCCACTGTCTCCACCCGGAGAATCGCTCGAAATCCACTTCGGTGCACAACCATTCAGGCCGGTCGGCCCGACCGTATCCGGAGCACGCTGCCAACCGCCCAACGATGTACGACTTGGTTCTCTGCAAAGGGTCGAAGCGTTCGTCGAAATCCGGCCGGACCTTTTCGCCGACGAGTTCCGGGAACCGGCGGCAAGCGGCGGCTTCTTCATACGCGACCTCCTGTGCGATCTCATCGTCTTCCGCGGCGGTCATCACGCACGCTGGCGAAGCCTTTTTTTCCCCTACAAGCCGGATGTGAACAGCAGCGACACCATATCAGCCGCGCCCGTCGAACCGCCGCCGGATTCACTCACACAGGAACTGCTCGATACGAAGAAACCGCTCGATCTCGAACCCGGCCTGCTGGTCATGAATCTGGAGACCGAGGATCTTCCTGCGGTGCGAACCGAAAAGACGGCGCCCCCATACGTTCCGGGACATCTCGGTGACGGTCCGTTCATCCGACTCCCTGTCCTGTCGCCGGACGTCTTCGGGTTCGACATACTCGAGGCACCAGCCGCGCCGGCCGAGGAATGGGATTTCTCGACATCGATGTATGTCCCGTTCATTCCGGCCCCTCTGCCGAAGCTCCTTCCCTGTGCCGATCGGTTCGCGCGCCCCCCGTCCCCGTTCCCTCAAGCCTTTTCAGAACCGGTTCCCGCCGCGTCCTGGCCCAGCCGGCACCCCACGGCATCCGAAGCGTTTCCGTCGCTCGAACAGCCGGCCGGCCATTCGGTCATCATCGCCGGGCGATGGAACAGGAAGCTTCCTGTCGAGGGTGTTTTCCGGATACACCACGCGGCTCGCCCCCCTGCCGGGTTTTCCGGCGTTCACATGCTGCATCTTCCCACCCTTCCGAAAGGTGCCTATCAGGCCCTGCATATCGTGGATCTCGCCCCGGCCGCGATCAGCTGTCACACGCACCTGGACCCTGTTGCATCGCCCCAGGCGGAGCTTGCCAAAATGCCACATACCGGCCTGACGATTGCACCTGGAACAGCATCGACATCTCGCACGGCCACCCTCCCGTTCGTGCAGATGTCGCTCAATTTGACAGCCGGTAGGTACTGGCTGCACGAGGTATCCGGGTTGTTTGCAGGCAGGAGGATTTCCTTCCGAAAGCAGGAGTTCGGCTTTGCCTTTTCCCCTGTCTGCATCTTTCCATCGCTGGCTCAGCCGATGCCCGAACGGAAGGAGCGGCGGTTTTCCTCGAAGTTCAACACGACCGTTCCCGGGCAGGCAGCCATCCATCCGGCAACGATCCCCGACTGGCTGGAGTTGTCCTCCGCTCGGCCGGCATGCCGCCCCCCGGCCGGCCTCGAAACACCTCCATGATGCGTTGACTTGCCCTCGGCCAGCAGTTAAAATGCCCCTAAGTTCCGCCTGAGAGGAATCACATGAATTTTTTCTGCATGAGTGACAAAGGCATGGTCCGGCCAAATAACGAGGACTACACCGAGAGCTTCCAGTGGCGTTGGTGCAACTGCACGGGTATCCAGGAGTCGTTTACGGCCTTGATCGTTGCAGATGGCATGGGCGGCGCCGCCGCCGGCGAGCTCGCGTCCTCGCTCGCCGTGAAAACCGTCAAGGACAAACTCCAGGCCAGCCTCCTGACGGAAAATGTCGAAGCCGTCCTTGCAGCTGACCTTCGGCAAACGCTGATCGGATACTGCAAGGAAGCGAACGAGGCGATTTTCTCCAAAGCGCAGGCGAATCCCGACATGGAAGGCATGGGCACTACCATCGTCATAGCTATTATATGCCGTGATATGTTAACCTTGTGTCATGTGGGCGACAGCCGCTGCTACATGCACCGGGAAGGGCGATTGAAGCGGCTTACCCGCGACCACTCCCTCGTCCAGGAGATGATCGACGCCGGCAAGATCGCCCCCGACCAGGCGGAAAAACATCCGAACAAGAACGTCATCACGCGCGCGCTCGGTGTCGCGGCCACCGTCGAGCCGGAGTGCTCCCGGCTTCCGATTTTCACGGGAGACGTCCTGGTCCTCGGGAGCGACGGCCTGTGCGGCTTCGTGGACGAACGCACGATCAAGGACATGGTCGAGAAGCAGGCTTCCCAGCCCAATTCGAACCTCAAGCAACTCGCCCAGAATCTGATCGAGTGCGCCAACATGAACGGAGGCGCCGACAATATTTCCGTCTGCCTCTACCGCCACTGACGGCTGACGGGCGGCCCCGACCATGACCGATCCGCGGGACCCCCGACGCACATCCGATCCCGATCGCAGCATCGAGGATATGGATGCGCTCGCCCGCGAAATCGACGAACTCGCCCGACAGCGCGAGCGGATCTTCCAATCACTGAAGCCCGGCGCCGGGCCATCGGCTTCCGGCCTTGCCGAGCGTGCCGAACGGCTCGAGGCAGAGAACCGTCAGCTGAAGGATCGGATCAACGCCCTTGCCCTCGTCGAGTCGAGCTCGGGAACTCTCGCCGACAGGCTCCGACGGACCGAGGAACTTCTCGACGAGCGCACACGCGAGCTCCAGCAGTTGCGTTTGCAAAGTGCTTCCGAAGCGGCTCTCCTCGAGGAGATGAGGAAGCAGAACACCGAGATCGAGCGGCTCAAGGCCCGTCTGGCCGATGCCGACAAAGAGAAGCCCGATGTTGCCGCGCTCCAGGACGAACTCCGCCGGTTGAAGCTCAACCTCGCCGACGCGATCCTCGAGCAAAAGCAGGCCGGTGCGACGAATCAGGATTTGCTGAAGCAGATTTTCGAGCTCAAGCAGGAGGTGTTCCAGCACCAATCGCAGGTCAGGGACCTCGATGCGCGGCTCGACGTAAGCAAGCGCAACGAACAAGCCTTATCTGAGCTGGAGAAGCAGCAGAAGCTCGAGCTTGCCAGCCTCCACACCACGGTCGAAGAGTCGACCAGGCAGCTCGACAGGCTTCAGGAACAGCACAAAACCATTTCCGCCGAGTATGAAAAGGCACAGGGAGAACTCGAGAAGGCACGCGCCACCGTCGCCGAGTTTCGGACGGCATTCACAAACCTCAAGTCGGAATACGAAGCCGAGAAGATCCAGCGGCAGGCAGCAGAAACCCGGGAACACGAGATCGTCACGACCTTCGATGCGATCAACCAGGAGCGGCTGCAGCTCAAGGAAAAAGTCTCGCGGCTTCTCGTCGGCGTCAAGGATTACATCACCCCGCCGTCCAGGCCCGCGTCGACGACGGAAGACGGTGCGCTCGAGCCCAAGGAAATGCGGCCCTACATTCCCTTCTGTTTCCCAGACCGTCTCCCGGCCCAGCTGCGGCCCCATTGGAAGCGGACGAAACGACTCCCGCTCGTCACGCCCCAAGGCATGCTGAACACCATCCGGTCCGACGAGTTTCAGAGGCCGATTCGCAAGCCGCTGATCCAGGCGTACCGCTTTCGCGAACTGACGTGCCCCCCGACCTCGGCGTTGCCGACGGAACCGTATCTCCATACGTTCTCCAGAGATTTCTCCATCGTCGAGCATCCGTTCGAGGTATCGGTTGCAATGGCACGGACGACGCAACCGTTCCCCGGCCCATTGCGGCTCGCGGGAATCGAACGCCGTTTCCCACCTCGATCGCTGATCATCGAATTTTCCGAGAAGATGGCGGTTCGCCCGCTCGACATGAGCATTTACACCACATCCGCCGCGATGTTCTTCGATTACCTCGCAAGCGACATCATCGCCGCCTTTCGAAACACCATGTATCGCCTCGAATACCGGTATCCGCCTGATTCCCCGGGCAAAACCGAAGAATTCGGCCCTGCGACGAAAACGATCTCATCGGGAAGGGTTGCCTTACATACCACTTCTCATCTACAATTCGCGTTGCGTTACCCGGTACGCACGGAACTGCCCCCGCGGTTCCCGCAGGACCGGCTCAAATATCTGCTGCGAACGATCGGAGACTCGCTCTCATCCATGATGGCCCGGCTTGACGACACCGAACCCGACGACGACTCGGGACCAAAACCGACATAAATCACCGCTTCCCGGTTATTCATTCCATTCAGAGACGCATGACGCAGGAGGACCCATGAAACGCACGTATCTGCAGGACGAGGCGAACACCCACTACAATCTCGGCATCGCCTATTACACGAAGGGACAGTATGAACTGGCCATCTCGGAATGGATCCAGTCGCTGATCAAGAATCCGCAGAACGGCGAGGCGCGTTTCAAGCTCGGCGTCGCCTACTATCAGCTCAACCGCATCGACGAGGCCCTCAAGGAATGGGAGATGGCGGTGCAGCTCGACCCGCGCAACTTCGAGGTGCTGCACAACCTCGGCATCGCCTACTACAACAAGGGCGACGACTCGAAGGCGATCGAGAACTGGGAACTCTGTCTCGAAATCAAGCCGCAGGATCCCGAGATTCATTTCAAGCTCGGTATCGCCTATTACAACCTCGGCAAGGAAGACCGCGCCATCACGCTGTGGGAAAAGGGCACCAACCTCAACCCCGAGGATTCCGACATTTTCTTCCGGCTCGGCGTCGCCTATTACAACAAGGGCCTCGACGACAAGGCCGTGCTCTCGTTCTCGAAGGCGATCGAGCTGAACCCCAAGAACTCCGAGGCGCACAACAACCTCGCCATCGTCTACTACCGCCTCGAGATGTATCCCCAGGCCATCGACGAGTGGAAGAAGGCGCTCGCGCTCAGCCCGCGCCAGCCCGAGATATACAACAACCTCGGCAACGCCTACAGCAAGCTCAACCAGCACCGCGAGGCGATCGAGATCTGGCAGAAGATCCTCGAGATCACGCCGCAGAACGCCGAGGTGCTGTTCAAGCTCGGCTCGGCCTACGGCAAGCTCGACGACCTCGACAAGGCCATTGAATATTGGAGTCAATGTATCTCCGTCAACCCGAACGACATCGAGGCGCAGTTCAACCTCGGCGTCGCGTTTTACAATAACGGCAACTTTAAAAAGGCCATCACCTACTGGAACACCGTTCGCGAGAAGCGCAGCGAGGACGCCGACATCTGCGAGAAGATCGGCAACGCCTACTGCGGCCTCGAGGACTTCGCCGAGGCGGCCAAGTTCTGGAACCGCGCCGTTTCCTACATGCCCGATGACGCGCAGCTGCACCACAAGCTCGGTATCGCCTATTCCAAGCTGAACAAGACCCAGGAGGCGATCTTCCAGTGGCAGAAGTCGGTCGAGCTCGACCCGAACCACTTCGAGGCGCACCACAACCTCGGCATCGCCTTCTACAACCTGCAGCGGTTCGACGAAGCCCAGAAAGAATGGGAAAAGGCCCGCGAGCTGAGCGGCAACGACCCCGACATCTACTTCAAGCTCGGCCACGCCTACCGCCAGAAGCGCCGCCTCGACGAGGCGATCACCTCCTGGAAGAAGGCGATCGAGCTCGATCCCAGCAACTCGAACGCGCACTTCGTGCTCGGCAACGTGTATGACGAAAAGGGCCTGATCGACGACGCCATCCTCTCGTGGCGCCGCGTGGTCGAGCTGTCGCCGAACGACATCGACGCGCACAACAACCTCGGCATAGCCTACTTCCAGAAGAACCTGTTCGACAAGGCCATCGCCGAATGGGAGGACGCGATCCGCATCACTCCCGAGAACGGCGAGCTGTACAACAAGCTCGGCATCGCCTACATCAAGATGGACCTGTTCGACAAGGCCGTCGAGTGCTGGGAGAAGGCGCTCAAATACAAGCCCGAGGACGCCGACATTCTGTCGAATCTCGCGACCGCCTACCACAACCGTGAGATGTACGACAAGGCAATCGACATCTGGAAACGCGTCATCAAGTACAACCCCCAGGACGCCGAGGCCCGCAACAAGCTGGGCATCGCCTACTACAACAAGGGCATGTACGACCAGGCGATCGAGCTGTGGAAGAAGGCGATCGAGCTCAACCCGAAGGACGCCGCCGCCTACTACAACATCGGCACCGAGGAGTTCGAGAAGGGTCGTATAGCTGAAGCTATAACCGCCTTCCGCAAGGTGCTCGAGATCGACCCGAAGTTCAACCAGGTGCATTACAACCTGGCGATCATCTACGCGCGCAAGCGCCAGTTCGGCGACGCCGTCGAGTCGGCCCGCCGCTACCTGCAGATCAGCCCCACGGGCGTCGAAGCAGACAATCTCAAGACCCTGATCGACCAGTGCGAGCACGAACTCGAGCAGAACGCCGAGATCTGATCCGTATTCGCGTATCGGCATCCCCATCCCCCGCCTGATGGCGGGGGATGTTTTTTTTCTTTTCTTGACCGGCGATTCCGAAAAAGGTACGATTATATATCTATGAAATCAGATGCCCGTTTCGAGGATACCTGCAGCTGGAACATCGCGAAAGAGAGTCCGTTCATGCGCGCTCTCTGGAACTCGACCACCGATAACATGTTCGTTGTCGCGATCACTCCGGATGAGCAACTTATCCTCCAGGACTTCAATCCGGCCCAGGCATCGGTATTCGGCCTCTCTGTGAAGGACCTGGTCGGCAAATCTCTCGAAACGATACTCCCACCCGAGAACTTCAAGACGGTGAAAAGGAATTATCTGAACTGCGTCAACCTTGGGCGACCGGTCTCCTACGAGGAGAACGTCGCCCTCGACGGCGGTATCCGGCACTGGTTCACCCTTCTCGTCCCCCTGCCCGATGAGACGGGCAAGCGACACATCATTTTCGGCATAGCCCGCGAAACAACGGAGCTGCATCGTCTCAGCGATTCGCTTCAAATGGCGAACACCTCGCTCGAAGAGCGTGTCGAGACCCGAACAGCGGAGCTGGCGAAGGCCATCAACCAGCTCGAAGCAGAGATGGCCAAGCTGAAGGCAGCCGAGGATAACATCAAGGTTCTTCGCGGCATGCTGCCAATCTGCTCGATCTGCAAGAAAGTCCGCGACGACAACGGGTACTGGATGCAGATCGAACAGTATATTCGCGATCATTCGGAAGCCGAGTTCTCGCACGGTATCTGCGCCGAATGCGCCACGAAGCATTACAGGAAATTCATGGGCTGAAAAGGTCTCAGGAGTCCTGCAGAATGAAAACCACCCGTTCGCCATGAGCTTGTCGAAGCCTGGCTTGAACCTGCGGTAGGGGGCGAGAGTTTCACGGGCTCAGCACGAACGGGAACGTGAATTTGGCGTTTGTCATGCAGGAATCAATCCTGCGGCTCCCTGCCAGTTCTGCTCCAATGGACACACACCGCGGCAGGTCCGGTTTGCGCCACCTCGAAAACACCGTTTTCCCCTTCCTGCCACTTCACGGAACCTTCGGTCGTCTTCATCAGGAACTTGTATTCAAACAAAGCGCCGATCGGGAGCTCCAGACTCGTCATCCAGGTCCGGTCACCCGTTTTTTCAAGGCGCGGGAGATTCGCGGCGTCCGAATTCCAATCCCCGAGTTGCGGATGTCCGCCGATGAGGTGAATGGCCGTCCCATCAGGAAGCACATCGTCGATGTTCAGTTCGAACGATATGTTTCTTCGTCCCCGCGCGAATGGATCGGTCTTTGTGCGTATGAGCGTGGCATGCTCGCGGGACCACTGTCCCGGCGTTTCGGCATCGATGATGAACAGGGCACAACGCAGGCCGTCGAGTCTTACCCGAAGCGTGCAGTCTATTATCGTTGCTGATATACCGCTGAGAAGGTCATTCACGGCCGCTGTTTTTTGAGCAGGCGCCGGCAGGGGAACATTCAGGTCCCTTGAAGCGGTCGCGAAATTGAAAACCGCGATCGCTTGCTGACCGGGCGTCAAACGTCCGAAGGCATACATGTCCCGACTCATCGCCAGATGCGTCTGGGTGCCACGGGTCAGAGCCGAGTGGCTCTTTCTGATCGCGATCAGCTTTTTCGTCTCGGCAAGAATGGGGTTGTCGGCTTCGAACCGCATCGATCGCCTCGTGGACTCCCAGGGCTCGATCGTTCCGTCCAGTCCGATTTCATCACCGTAACAGAGGGTCGGGATGCCCCGCGCCGTAAGAAGCAGGCTGAGTGCGAGACGGTAGCGGTCGCGGTTTCCGCCGCAACTGGTGATGAACCGGTCGAGATCGTGGTTATCGAGAAACGTCGCCAGCAGGCCGGCGTCGGGATACACGCGGTCCATGCCGAATCTCACTCCGAGTTGGCGCGCGTCGCCACCCCGGGCGATCACGTCGCGAAGGGTATAATACAGCGGATAATCGAACAACGTCCCGAACGATCCCGCGTTCCAGGTATCGGATAGCGTTGCCGGATTCCCGTCCATCAGCTCGCCGATGCTCAGAAATCCTTCGCCGTATCGTTCCCGAAGACCGGAATTGAACGTTTTCCAGAACGAGATCGGCACGTGTTTCACCGCATCGAGCCGGAAGCCTGCCGGCTCGATCTGCTCCACCCAGTATTTTGCCACCGAGGAGAAAAACCGCTGAACAACGGGCTTTTCGCTCGCGAAATCAGGCAAGCCGAACAGCCGGTATGACTCGAGCTGTTCCCGATCGTTCCAATCGGTGATGTTTCCGTTCTCATGGAACCAGCCGGGATGGAGCGCAGCGATGGGAGCGTCATAGCCGGCATGGTTCACGACCATGTCGAGCAGCAGGGCAAGCCCCCTGCGATGCATGTCGTCGCGCAGTTCCCGGAGCTTGCGCACCGTACCGAACCTTGGGTCAACCTTGAAAAAGTCCCAGATCCAGTAGCCGTGATAGGCCTGCTGCCCGTAAAATGGCATCGGCCGGTTCCGGGCGACGGGGCTCAACCAGATACCGGTGACGCCCAGGTCCGTCAGCCAGTCGAGCCGCGCTCGCAGGCCGTCGAGATCGCCGCCGTGAAATCCGCGCGGATCACGCGGATTGACGTCGTAATCGTCGCACGGGCAACCGTTCTCGAACCGGTCGAGCAGGACGAAATACAGTATCTGGTCACGCCAGGAAGCCGCCGTCCGGGGTTCGGCGCAGAGCCGGGAGAAGCCGACGGCGAGCAGCAGAACCGCGCATGCGAGCACCGTCCGGAACGTCGCTCCGAACTTTGACATATATCTATTCATATTTTTCCTCCGTCACCGGTCGCGAAATGACGTTTCACAGGGCCGGGCATCCATGGTAGGATACCCACGGGGATCTGGTGTTCCACCATCTTACGAGGACGCGATGATTTCTTCAACGAAGACGCGATCGGAGACCGGGAGACAGGCTGATGACCGCTGCTGATGGTCCGAACCTGTCTTGGCGTCTGTTTCGGGGGCTTTTCAACCTGATCCGCCCCGCGGCCCTGCTGATTGTTTTCGCTCTCTTCCCGATCGCGGTCATCCAGTCCGCGTTGTATCTCGTAGATCATATCGAGTGCGAGAAGTTCCGCCAGGACAAGCGTTCGCAGCACGATACTATATTAAATAAAATTAAAGCAGCGGACGACGACGCGCTCATGATCTCACGCGCGATCAGACGCGTATTCGACCGGCAGAACGAGACGGCATCCAGCGCCGCACAGTCCCGTCTTGCCCTCCGCCTCAGGCGCCTGTATGCACCGGCGTTCGACCTGTATGTCTTCGACGATGCCAACCGTCTCAGATCGGACCTGAGCATCGGCAACCGGCCCCGCCGCGCGGTAGAGATGTGCTTCGCCACGCTTCAGGAGCTGTCTGCCGGGCTTCCGTCCTCCCGCGAGAAAATCAGGCTTCTCTCCTCGGTCCTGAACATACCATCCGAATCGGACCAGCTGACCTCCCGCCATGTCCTCAGGGCAATCGGCAACCGACAGCAGGATGGCTTCTTCCAGTGGGGAACGGCCCCCTCCGGCCTTCCGGGCGGTCTGAAGGGATACATCCTGCTCCTCCATCCTGGAAAATTCAGGCCGAACCGGGCCATTGAAAATGCGATCAGGCTTGCCAACCGACGATTCAAATCATCCCAATTCGGGCTCGTCGACACCGTCCGGAAAAAGACCGCCCTTTTCCCCCCAGAGCTGACGCGCGTCCAAGGTCTCGAATGGGTGCTGATGTCGTCGGCCTCGAAATACGACCAGACGTTCCAGACGGATGCACATTTCGGAACGTTCATCCCGCGCGCGATTCCCGGCTACCTCGTCGCCTACTCGAAACAACCGGCCTTCTTCGGCAGATCCGTCGAGCTGACGGTCCACGCCTTCTGCCTTTTCTGGCTCCTCACCGTTCTCTGGCATGTTCCCGCGGCCGGAACGAGCCTCGGAGGGAGAATCCCCACCAAGCTGATGGGCTTGTTCCTCTTCGCGATTGGCACCCCCTCGTTCGTCCTTCTTCTCGGCGGATATTACGCTCTCAAAGATCACGAGAATGTCCTCATGCAGAACCTCGAGTCGCGCGTGAAAAACAAGCTCCGCGTCTTCGACGACACCCTTCCGCTTGACGTAGCCCGGCGTGAGCTGGTGCTGAAAGAAATTCTCGAGAAAATCCGCGCAACCCCCGACCTCGAAAAGCGCAGACAGATATTCAGCACGGTGGGCGACCTGTCCGCGATCGACATGGCGTTCAT
>JAGOCE010000471.1 GCA_017998915.1 Candidatus Ozemibacteraceae bacterium | reverse complement strand
CCTTGACGATTTACCGATGAAGCGTAGAATCGTGGAATCGTTGCGATTAACATCCCGGTCACCCAGGAGAACCAGATGTCAGACATCAACAGAATTTTCGGCGAACTGACCTTCAACCGTTCCGTCATGCGCGAGAAGCTCAACCGTGCGGCATACGAGAAGCTTCAGGCGACGATCCAGAGCGGAACGCCGCTCGACGAGTCGATTGCCGACGAAGTCGCTCACGCGATGAAGGAGTGGGCGATCGGCAACGGGGCGACCCATTTCACCCACTGGTTTCAGCCCCAGCGCGGCGGAACTGCCGAAAAGCACGACGCCTTCATCAGCTATGGCGAGAATGGCGAACTGATCGAGCGGTTCTCGGCAAAACAGTTGATCCAGTCGGAACCTGACGCCTCGTCGTTTCCCTCGGGCGGCATCCGATCGACGTTCGAGGCCCGCGGCTACACCGCCTGGGACCCGACCTCCCCGGCGTTCCTGCAGGAAACGGGGGAAAGCCGGACCCTCGTCGTTCCCTCGGTTTTCCTCTCCTGGACCGGCGACGTGCTCGACCTGAAAACGCCCTTCCTGCGTTCGATGCGGGCCCTCAATGACACGAACATCCGGCTTCAGCGCATCCTGGGCAATCGCCTGGCGAAAAAAACCATCGTCTATACCGGCCCCGAGCAGGAGTATTTCGTCGTTTCCCGCAAGCTCTTCGAGACCCGGCCCGATCTGCGCATCTGCGGCCGCACCCTGTTTGGCGCGGCTCCCGCGAAGGGCCAGCAGATGGAAGACCATTACTTCGGCTCGATCCACCGGAAGATGCTGAAATTCATGGAAGATCTCGACCGCGAGCTGTACCGGCGCGGTATTCCCTCGAAAACCCGCCACAACGAGGTGTCGCCGAACCAGTTCGAGCTGGCGCCGCTGTTCGAGGAGGCGAACCTCGCGATTGACCACAATCTCCAGATCATGGACATCATGAAGCACGTCGCGATGCGACACGATTTCGTCGTCCTGCTCCACGAGAAGCCGTTCGCCGGGGTCAACGGCTCGGGCAAGCACGTGAACTGGTCGATCGGCGATTCCACCGGAGCGAATTACCTCGAGCCGTCCGCTTCGCCCCTCAAGAACATCACCTTCCTCCTCACGCTGGGGGCGATGATGCTTGGCGTCGATACCTACGGCGGCCTGCTGCGCGCGAGTGTGGCCGACGCCGGCAATGACCACCGACTCGGGGCAAATGAGGCGCCCCCCGCGATCATGTCGATCTATCTCGGTGAATATTTAACCCAACTCGTCGACGAGATCGCCGGTATGGGCAAGCTGAACGAGCAGACCATGGCCCACATCAACATGGGCGTGCGCAACCTGCCGCGCGTGGCCCGCGACTACTCCGACAGGAACCGCACCTCGCCCATCGCGTTCACCGGCAACAAGTTCGAGTTCCGCGCCGTCGGCTCGTCACAGAACTGTTCGGAGGCGGTCACGTCGCTGAACCTGGCCGTCACCTACGGATTCTATGCCATCGAGAAGCGGCTGGCGGCCCTCAAGAGCCCCCGAGACATCAAGGAACGGGCGATCACGGTGCTTCGGGATGTCTTCCGGGAAACGCGTCGCGTGCGGTTCGAGGGAAACGGGTATTCGAGCCAGTGGCATGCCGAAGCCGCGAAGCGTGGCCTGCCCAACGCCCGGAACACACCCGAGGCCGTCAACGTGTATCTCGAGAAGAACGTCGGCGAGTTGATGGACAGAACGCACGTCCTCACGGCCCGCGAACTTCACGCCAAGGTCGAGGTGAAGCTCGAAACCTACGTGAAGACGAAGGAGATCGAGTACAAGACCGCTGTTAACATGGCCCGAACCCTGATCCTGCCTGCCCTCACCCGGCAGATCACCGCGACCGCGGGTGCCGCCGGCGCCGTCAAGGCGGCCGGCCTCACGTCGAAAAAGCTGATCGACGAGACGAAGCGGTTCGAGAAGCTCTTCTCGGAGATCCAGGACCGTGCCGATGCGCTCGAGAAGGTTATCGAGACGGCATCCGGGAAGAAAAACTCCCACGAGCACGCCGAATTTCTCGCCGCCGACGGCGAAAAGGCCCTCGGCGAACTTCGGGCCTGCGTCGACCGGGCGGAGCAAACGGTCGCCGCCGAGTTCTGGCCGATGGCCAAATACCAGGAACTCCTCACCGTCCTGTAAGCGGCCTCTCCGCCGTTAACGCCTTCGAATTTCCGGGCAACGAACCACAGAGACACCGAAACACAGAGTTTCAAAAAAAATCTCTGTGCCTCGGTGTCTCGGCGGTGAAGCGTTTTATACTTGGGCCATTATTTCGCGAGGGCGGACTCGACGTCAGCGACGGTTTTGGGGATTGCCGGGCCGAGGACGCGGTGGCCTTCGGGGGTGATCAACACGTCGTCCTCGATGCGGATGCCGCCGAAGCCGATGTAGTGCTCGACGGCGGCGTAATCGATGAAGACGGCGTGTTTCGCTTCTTTTTTCCAGGCCGCGATCAGCGTCGGGATGAAGTAGATGCCGGGCTCGACGGTCATCACGTGGCCGGCCTCGAGCCGCCGGGCGAAGCGCAGGTAGGCGAGGCCAAACTGGTCGCTTCGCACGAACTCATCGTCGTAGCCGACGTATGTTTCGCCGAGCCCTTCCATGTCGTGGACGTCGAGGCCGAGCGCGTGGCCAAGCCCATGCGGGAAGAACAGCGCGTGCGCGCCGGCGGCGACGGCGGCGGCGGGATCGCCCCGCATGAGGCCGACCGCCGTCAGACCTTCGGCGATAACCTTCGCGGCCGTCAGGTGGACGTCGCGGTACGGAACACCCGGTCGCATCATCTCGATCGCGCTCGTCTGGGCCGACAAGACGATCTCGTAGATCTGCTTTTGGCGCGGCTCGAACCGGCCCGACACCGGGAATGTCCGGGTGATGTCGCTCGCGTAGCAGCGCGGCGACTCGGCGCCCGAGCCGACGGGTAGCAGATCGCCGGCCTTCCGGCGGCTTCCGTGGTGTGGGCTGT
>JAGOCE010000079.1 GCA_017998915.1 Candidatus Ozemibacteraceae bacterium | reverse complement strand
CGCCGTTTCGCCGCCTATGCCGCCGGCAACGAGCAACAGCTGTTCGCGGGCGGCCATCGGAAGCTTGGGAAACGTCTTGACGACGCGGTCGATGATCGTCTCACCCATGCCGACAAGGGCCTGGACGGCGAGTTCCCGGTGGCCGGGAGTGGCGCTCGAGAGGAGTTTGAAGAATTCCGGATAAAGACCATGATATGTTTCAGCCGCGGCCGCGCGCAGGAGAACGGGCTGGACGGTCTCGTCGCGCTCGCGACCGAGCCATTCGGCGAGAATCCGCGCGCGCTCGTCGGCCTTGAACAGGGGGAGACCGGCAATCGCGGCAATGCGGACCTGCGGATGCGGATCATGGCAAAAGATCTCGTAGAGCTCGCGGTCTTCGATCATCGGCCGCCGTGACAGGCCCTGGACCAGCGCCATCCGGATCGGGTGCGCGGGCGATTTTGCGAGCCGCTTCAGATGGCTGCGCGCGCCTTCGTCTCCGAGCCGCGACAAGCCGAGCTGCGCCGCCATCGCCACTTCCCATTGCCCGTTGTTCCCGAGCATCTTGAGAAGCATGTGCCGTTCGGTGGAAGGATATCGAACGAAATACATCGCTGCCTCCACCAGCAGGCCGGGGTCCTGCGTCTGGCCCATGATCTCGGTCATCGTCGCCGCGATGCGGGGATCGCGGATGTGGGAAACGAGCGAGAGCAGGCGACGCCTGAGCAGCGGCGGCTTGTCCGCGTCGGCCGCCCGCAGGATCTGGTCGAGAACGGGGGTGAGTTCGAAACCGGAGAGGGCGTTCAGCGCCCTGTCGGCGAGACCTGCCCGCCCGGCGACGACGAACTCGAGCACGTATTTGACCGAGCGGGGATTCCCGATCTTCCCGAGTGCGTCGATGACGCTGCCGACGATCTCCTCGTCCGGGGAGGAGAGAAGATCGACCAGCTGGTCCGCATGCCCGGGAACCCGGAGAATGCCCAGAGCCACGATGGCCAGCAGCTTCTCGTCGCGATCACGGCTCGAAAGCCTGTCCACGATTCCCGCGTATCGCCTGGCCTCATGCTCTCTCGTCATTCCGTCTCCTCCGTTTCATTTTCCGTTTCCGTTGTCTTCAACCCGCTCGATCGACGCGCCCAGGGAACGCACGCGCCCGACCAGGTCCTCGTATCCGCGGTCGATGTGATACACGTTGCTGATCTCCGTCCGGCCCTCGGCCATGACGCCGGCCAGCACGAGCGCGGCGCCGGCCCGAAGGTCGGACGCGGCAACGGGGGCCCCGCTCAGCTTTTCAACGCCGCCGACCATGACGGTCCGGTCGCGGATCGTCAGGCTCGCCCCCATGCGGGCAAGCTCGGCCACGTGCATGAACCGGTTTTCGAACACCGTTTCCGAGATCAGCGAGGTGCCGTTCGCGAGACACATGGCGGCCATGAACTGGGCCTGCATGTCGGTCGGGAAGCCCGGGAACGGAAGCGTCTTGACCTCGACGGGCCTGAGCCGGCCGTCACTGCTCACCGTGACGCTGTTCGTTCCCACCTCGACGGTGGCGCCCATCTCCCGGAGTTTCGCGATGACGGCCTGTTGATGGGCCGGAACGACGTTCTGCACCGTGATCGGGCCGCCGCACATCGCGCCCAGCACCATGAACGTGCCGCCGTCGATGCGATCGGGAATGACCGGGTACGTGGCCGATTTCAGCTTCTTCACGCCTTCGATGCGGATCGTCGGCGAGCCGGCGCCCTCGATCCTCGCGCCCATCGCGTTCAAAAACCCGGCGAGATCGTCGATCTCAGGCTCCTGGGCAGCATTCTCGATGCTGGTCATGCCTTCGGCGAAGGTGGCGGCCATCATCAGGTTCTCGGTCGCCCCGACCGACGGGAAGTCGAGCACGATCCTCGCCCCGACCAGCTTGTCGGCGACGGCGACGGCGCAGCCGCCCTCGATGGAAACGGTCGCGCCCAGCGCTTCGAATCCCTTGAGGTGGATGTTGACCGGCCTCGCGCCGATCGCACAGCCGCCCGGAAGGGGAATGCGGGCCCGCCGGAGCCGGCTGAGCAAGGGGCCCATGACGAAGAAGCTGGCGCGCATCGCTTTCACGAGCTCGTACGGCGCTTCCTCCTTCACGCCCGCGCCGCAGTCGACGCACAGCGTGCCGCGGTCCAGCCATTTCGTGCGGGCACCCAGCGCCTGGAGCACTTTTTCCATCGTCGTGACGTCGTTCAGGTGTGGAACGTTCTGCAGCGTAACGGGTTCGTCGCACAGAAGCGTGGCAGCCATGATCGGGAGGGCCGCGTTTTTCGCCCCTCCGATTGATACGGTGCCGCGCAATGGGCGCCCGCCGTCGATGAGTATCCGAGCCATGATCAGTCGACCCCGATCCTTTCGAGTTTGATGTTGCCTTCCCGGAGCATTTCCAGCGCGAGTTCGTCCGGATACGAGCCGATGAAGACCACCCGTGTGATCCCGGCGTTGATGAGCATCTTCGCGCAGGTCACACAGGGCTGGTGAGTGACGTAGATCTCGCTTCCCTTCAGCGAGACACCGAACGCAGACGCCTGGAGAATCGCGTTCTGCTCGGCGTGGAGGCCGCGGCACAGCTCCTGGCGCTGGCCCGACGGGATGTGCATCGCCTCGCGGAGACAGCCGCCCGGCAGTTCGAAACAATGCGGAACGCCATTCGGCGCGCCGTTGTAGCCCGTGGCGAGAATGCGCTTGTCGCGCACGATGACCGCCCCGACCGTCCGGCGAAGGCAGGTGGCGCGCGTCGCGACCAGCTGGGCGATGCGAAGAAAATACGTGTCCCACGAGGGGCGGGAAGCGGGCGCCTTCGGCTCCTTCTTCACTTCGACCGATGCGAGGCGTGCGATCTTGCCGGCATTTTCGGACGTCACCCGGGTTTTCGGGCCGGCGGTCTTCACGGCTGATTTTTTGCGCACTGCGGGCTTCCTGTTCTTACTTTGTGCCATACAACCTGTCTCCCGCATCTCCGAGGCCCGGAAGGATGTATCCGTGCTCGTTCAGCTTTTCATCCACCGTGCAGGTGTAGATATCGACGTCCGGATGCGCCTTCTGGAGGGTGGCGATGCCTTCGGGGCAGGACACGATGCACATGAACCGGATGCGTTTCGCGCCTTTCGATTTGACGATCTCGATCGCTTTCACGGTCGATCCGCCCGTTGCGAGCATAGGATCGAGGACGAACACGTCCATATCGGCGATGTTGGTCGGAAGCTTGCAGTAGTATTCGACCGGCTGGAGCGTCTCGTGATCGCGGTACAGGCCGATGTGACCGACTTTGGCCATCGGCATGAAGCTGAGCAGGCCCTCGACCATGCCCAGCCCGGCCCGGAGGATCGGCACGAGAGCGATGAGCTGGCCGGAGATCATGTAGCCCTTCGTCTTCATGAGGGGCGTTTCGCAGTAGGTCTCTTCGACCGGGATCGTATGGGTCGCCTCGTAGGCCAGCAGCATCGACAGTTCCCGCATCAGCTCGCGGAACATGTGAACGTCGGTGAACTTCGAGCGCAGGAAGGTCATCTTGTGCTTGATCAGCGGATGATCGACAACGACGAGATTGCTCATGATGGGTTCCTTTCAGGCGTCGTCACGCCGGCCGTTCGATTTTTTCCACGCGGCGGGCGTGGCGGCCGCCGGCAAATGATGCGCCGAGAAACGCGTCGAGAATATGGATCGCCAGCTCCTCGCCGACGATCCGGCCGCCGAGCACCAATATATTCGCATCGTTATGTTGTCTCGAAAGCCCGGCCTCGAGGGCGTTGTGGCAGAGGGCCGCTCGCGCGCCGGGATGCCGGTTCGCCGCGATCGACATGCCGATGCCGGAGCCGCAGGTGAGGAGGCCGAGGGCGCCCTTCTCGGCCGCCACCTTCGAGGCGACGGCGTGGGCGAAGTCCGGGTAATCGCATGACTCCCCGCTCTCGGTCCCGAGGTCGGCCACGTCGTGGCCGTGTTCCTTCAGATACTGAATCAATCGCTGTTTCAACGCGAGTCCGGCGTGGTCCGAACCGGTATAGATCTTCACGGAAACCTCCCTTGAGCGTTCGGGTTCGAGAGCAATATACATGTCGCAAGAGACGGATTCAAGAACGGAACCCCGATCGGATGCATTGGATGTCACGAAGCCACAAAGGCACAAAAAAAGGACCGTTGTTCATTTCCGGGCCGGCGATGAATCATCTTCGGAAGGTGTCGTAGCGCTGGGTGAGCTGGTCGTAGGCGGCCAGCTTGGCTTCGAGGCGCTTCGTGTCGGCGCCGTACCGGAATCTTCCGGTATCCTGCGGGTAGGCTTTCAGGTAAAACTCGAGCCAGAACTCCTCACGCTCGAGGTTGTATTCGGCGCGGGCTTCCCAGCAGTGCAGATCGCGCACGATGCCGAGCGTCAGGGGGCTGAATTTTTTATTGAGATGATTATAGTTTCCGTTCGCCGTGACTTCCCACAGCGGTCTGATGACGGCGCGATAATTCATCGACGTGTTCGTGATGCGGCGGTATTCGTGCGGATATGTAACGCTGGTGTCGAACGACCACAGGCTGCTCGCCATCCGGTACCGCATGTTCAGATTTCCCGGGGTCAGCCGGGTCATGTCCATGCGGCTGAAGGCGACGGGGTCGGGAACGTAATCGCGGCGCATGAAGAACTCCCAGCTCCGGTAGGCGTCCTGCCGCGACCGCCTCGAGTAATCCCAGTAGACCTGTTCGAGCCGGTTCGTGACGCGGTTGTAGTTGAAGTTGACCGGGTTGAGGTTCCAGGTGTTCTCGGCAAACCGCAGGCGCGTCGACAGCATGTCGGTGCTTGTGAAGGAGTCGAACTGGAACGGGGATTTTCCCTTCTGGGTCGAGACATTGTAATTGAACTCGAGATTCGTCACCTTCGAGAACTTCTGGTTCGCCCGAACGGTCGTAGCGCCGTTTTCGCGCTCGATGCCCTCGCTGTACCAGCTCTTGTCGAGGTTGTAGGACGGGGTGAAGTCGAACCGCCGATTCACCTGCACGGTCGGCACGGAAAAATTCGACCTGACCTGCTTCTTCGTCGTGTTCTTCTTGTCGTCGAGATTGCCTTCCTCGTAGAGGCCATACATGCCCGAAACCGTCATCGTGAGCGGCACGCCGGGCGTCGTGTAGGCCGGGAAGGAGAAGTTCACCTCGGGAACGCGATTGAGGATCTGATATCCCGAGTCGAGCGTGTATTTGTTCCCGTCGAGATCGAAGAATTTGCTCGCCGTGATGTTCACGTTCATTCGCTGCATCACCGGGGTGACGTTCATCTGGACGTTCAGATCCTGGTTTTCCTTCAGGCCGGTGACCTGGTCGCCCGTGTAGGCGACGCTCGTCGAGACGGAATCGCCCCGCTGCGTGCGGTAGCTGTGCGAAAGGTTCATCTGCGTATTCTTGTGACCGCGCTGGTTCTCGTCGAGGCTGTAGAGGGAAAACGTGCCGTTGCTGTTCGAGCCGGTGCCGAAGCTCCCGGTCATCCCGATGCCGTAGCCGCGCTTCTGGAAATAATCGTATGTGAAATTGCCCTTCGACCCGCGCGTAAGCTCGAGATCGGTTCCGAACTTGAAGTAGATGCCATCGATCTGCGACATGCCCTGTCGCGTCGTGAAGAACTTCTCCTTCTGGAACAGGCTGGACCGGTCGAGTTTTTTCCGGTAGAGCTTTCGGCCGTGCCACTTCAGCGCCAGGTCGCGCATCGTCATTTCATGGCCGGGAATGATCTCGATTTCCTTCGCCTCGATCGAGTAGTGCGGGTCTCCGACGTCGTCGCACGTCGTCTGCAGAACGTCGTGAGCGATGCTGTACGCCGGACTCACGTAGACATCCTTTGCCCGGAAGTAGTTCCGGTTGCGGCGAATCTCGGCGTCGCGCATCCAGCCCTTGCCGTTCTTCATGTTGTAGACGAGGAAGTCGCCGGTCGTCCGGTCATAGCCCTTCCAGAAGTCGACCCCGCCCTGCGCGAAGATGTCCTCGGTTTTCGTATTTGCCTGAATTGTATCAGCAGCTATACGCATATCCTTGAACGTGATGAAGGCGCGGCCTTTCGTCACCACCTGGTCGGCCTTCGACCGGAACTCCAGGTAGTCGCCGAACACCTCGACGGGGAACTTCTGGGAATCCATCTCAGGAACGTCGAACGCCGCCGCAGGGCGACCGAACGCCGTGCAGACCGCAAGCAGCACGATCAGGCGCATCCAGAGGACGCGCACGAACGGGCGAAACATCATTCGAACGAAACCATCGACTGCGTGTCTCCCATCGCGGGACAACGCCCGCGGACGAAACCGGACAATAGCATACCCGGACCATGGATCGACATGGCCTTCCCTAAGGATATCGGCGTTCTGCTTCAAAACACTCAGCAGTTCGGTGAAAAAAGCCTTGCCGGACGGTTTACGAACCGATCACCGCATCGTGCAGCCGGTTCATGGCCTCGCCGGCCTGGTCGGAATCGACGACGACGGTCATGCGGCAGCCATCGTGCTCGACCAGGTGCGGCACGATGCCGATCTCGTCAAGACGCTGCCGGAGTCTCACGGCATGCCGGTCATCTCCGATCAGCCCCGTTCCGGACAATGTCAGAAACGTGACCCGGGCGCTGAACCTGACCTCTTCGGCCGACCGCCTGTCAGCCTCCTGCCAAAGCCATGGAATGGCATCGAACGAATCCGCGGTCCGGAAACCGACCCGCAGACTTCCGCGAATCCCGTCGAAGCTCCGCCATTCCCGCGCAGTCACGGAAAAACCTTCGGGACCGGTTCCGATGCCCGCAATGTCGCCGGAACCCCGAACGCCGTCGATCATCATGACCGACTGCTTCTTGTCAGCGGCCATACTCTTGACGGGAATCGCCGGGTCTCCGTCAGGACCGACGACACTTCCCTCTTCGCGGGAAAAGCTCGATCTGACGTGGATTCTGATCGAAGATTCCCTGGCGTAGGCGATCGATCTCGGATGCAGGATTCCGTTGCCGTACCGGGCCAACGTCTCCATCTCGGCATAATTCAGGTGCCAGACCTTTCTGGCGGTCGGAATGATTCGCGGGTCGGCCGTATAAATGCCGTCTTCGTCGGTATACTTCTCGCACACCTTCTGCCCGAGATCGCGTGCGAGGGCGACCGCCGTAATATCCGAGCCTCCCCGACCAAGCGTCACGAGGTCGCCGGCATCGTTGATTCCCTGAAAACCGGCGACGATCGCCACCGAACCCGGTTCGAGAAAGGAGACGAGCTCCGGAAGACGCTCGAAACTTCGTATCTCCGCCGAGCCGAACCGGCCGTCTGTGCGGATGCGAAGATTGAACGCGTTGTACGACCGCGCCCTGACGCCAAATTTCTGAAGGGCGCAGGCGGCCATCGAACAGCTCACGATCTCGCCCGTCGCCATCAACTGGTCGAGTTCCCGGGGATCGGGGTCGGGGGAAATGCCGCGAAGGAGCGTGATGAGATCGTCCGTCGTGTCTCCCATCGCGGAAACGACGACCGCAACGCGTTTTCCGGCCAGAGCCTGGTCGGCGATGCGCTCCGCAACCCGGTTGATCCGCTCGGGACCGGCCATCGAGGAACCGCCGAACTTCTGAACGAGAACTTCTCCGGGTTGGAACATGTCGGTGACCGCGCTTTCAGCCTTCGTATCTGAGGCAGGCCTTGATCGCGGCCAGCTTGATGTCGGCGCGAACCTGCTCCAGCACGCCATGCAGCACTCCGTCGCAGACCGGGGCGGTAAAGATCACCAGCTCCGTGTTTCCGGAGGGCGTTTCACGGGAAACGCTGGCCCCATCGGGCTGTACAATGTACCGAACTTCCACACCGGCTGCAGCAAAGAGATTCGTGATCTGGGCAAGAGTGGACATCTGGTTCACAAGCGTCATCCGGATATAAAAACCGGATATCTGGCGATGCGATGGAATGAGCCTTGAAGGGCCGAATGTTCCGGCGCCGGGCGTACCCTTTTCCTGAAGCAGTTGGTGATCTCGGAGCATTCCACGGAGGGAAACCTCGAACGAGGTTCCGGGGCCGATGAAGACCTGGGAACTGTCGTCGGCGCACTGCATGTAAGCCGCTTCCGATCCGCCGCGCACCTGGGCGAGAATATATTTCGACGGAAGAAGGCATGGCCTGACCCAGGCCTCGAATCCCTCTTCATGCTCTTCGACCGATCCGATCAGTCGGATGGCATACCCGAGCCGGGAGGCAACGACCACGTCCCGGACATCGAGCTGACCGAACCCTTCGGCAAGGATGCGTTCCGCGGAAAGGTTGATGCCGAACACCGACGAGGCCAGCAGGGCAAGACGTTCTCGCGCTGCAAGTGCATGAAGGTGACGCGTCGTGTTTCCGGGGGCTACGTTTCGCCACTGGGCCTCGCGTATCGCCTCATCGAGAGTCTTGCCGCTCCGTTCCATTTCCACCAGAATGAAACCGGCGACGCCGTCTGTGATGGTGAGAAGCCTGCGCGGGGTTGGCAAGAAGACGCTTTTTCCGCAGATGTCGAGGAAGGGGAACGTGCCGCCGATGGCGCCGCGCACGCCCGTCTGGCCGGCCAGGCCGTTTTCGAGGCGAGAGTTCGCGAGAACCGCGTCGGAGGTGATGACCCAGGGGGTCAACTCCTTCGGCGATCGCGATTCGGTGAAATGAAATCCGGTGTCGACAACCGAGAAAAACTCGGCCGGATCGAGCGTCACCCACGGTGGTTCGGCGTTTTCACGGCCCAAGACGGGCCGCCTGACGAGTTCTTCAAGCCCCAGCCGCTCGAGAGATGAGCGCAGTTCCTCGTGTTTTGGAGGAAGGTTGAGAAATCCGACCGTCGACATACGGATCCGTCAGCCGTGAACGGCCCCACCGGAGGCGGCCGCCATCGCTTCGGCAAACGCTTCCGATAATGTCGGATGCGGGTGAATGACGTTCCGCGCATCCTGGGCCTTGATGTTCAGGGCATTCAGGATCGTCGGCTCGACGATCAGGTTGCTGGCCTCGGGTCCCCAGATCACGGCCCCGAGAAGATGTCCGTGTTCGTCCGTCAACGTCTTGACCTGCCCGTCGGCATCTCCGGCCGCCACGGCTTTTCCGTTCGCCGAGAAGAGACTTCTGCCGACAGTCGGTGTCATGCCCTTCGCGCGGGCGTCGTCTTCGGACATGCCAACCCAGGCGATCTCGGGGTGGGTATAGACGCAGGCGGGAACAGCGCGGTATTCGCGCCGGATGGCCCGGCCACGCCAGACATCCGCGAGAAGAAGAGCATCGTACGTTGCCTTGTGGGCCAGCATCGGCCCCGGAATGGCATCTCCGACCGCAAACACGCCCGGTTCACTTGTTTCGAACGTTTCGTTGACAGCGATGAACCGGCCTTCCATGCGTAGGGAGACCCCGCCGCCCTCGATGACGGAAAGATTCGGTTTCCGCCCCATCGCGAGGATGGCCTTGGTGAAAGTGCGCTTCTGGCCGGCGATCGTCGCCGATACCATGCCGTTCTCGCTTTCGAGATTCTCGACTTTCTGGCCGGTGAATATCTCGATGCCGGCTTTTTTGAAGACCGGCAGCAGGCGCTTGGCCGTCGCCGAGTCAAGGCCGGGAAGGATTTGCGGCATCATCTCGACGATCGTGACCTTCGAGCCGAACGTGGAAAATACCTGGCCGAACTCGAGTCCGATGACCCCGCCACCCACGATCAGAAGCGATTCCGGAACCGAGTTTGCCGAAAGCGCCTCGTCGCTCGTCCAGAACAGGCTGCGATCGGTCGGCAACCCCGCCGGGACGGCCGGCACCGAGCCGGTCGCGAGGCAGATTCTGTCAGCCGAGATTTCAACGGGGTTTTCCACCGTTTCCACACGAACGCGGCGGCCGGGCAGCAGCTTTGCGTTTCCCTTGAAGACCGTGACGCCGGCGGCCTGAAGCATCTTGTCGATGCCTTGGCGGAGCGTTTTGATCACGGCTTCCTTGCGGTTCATGATCTCGGCCCAATCGAAGCCGATGTTCTCGACTTTCAATCCCCACTGCCTGGCATGAGATAGTTGATGATATAATTTTGATGAGGCGAGAAGCGCCTTGGTCGGGATACAACCCCAGTTCAGGCAGGTTCCTCCGACCGCGTCTCGTTCTATAACGGCTACTTTTGAACCGTCGCGGGCCATGATCCCGGCGAGCGGGTATCCGGCCGGGCCGGCGCCGATGATGATGATGTCAAAGTGATTCATGGTCAGACTCCCGTATCGATGTGGAATAGGGGCGTGCCCTTTTCGACGGGCTTGCCGTTCTCGACCAGGATATTCACGATCTTGCCGGCCTTGTCAGCCTTGATCTCGTTCATCAGTTTCATGGCCTCGACGATGCAGATGGGCTGGCCGACTTTCACGAGATCGCCAACTTTCACGAACTGGGGTGCCGTCGGCGCCGGAGCTCGGTAAAACGTTCCGGCCATCGGCGATACGACCTTGTGCCACTCGGCTTCCACCGGTGGTGTCGACGGGATGGGTTTTGCAACCGGAGTGGAAGCCGGTGCGGGATTCGATAGCGTGGGTTGAGGCATCGGAAACATGGGAGTCACGGCCTGGAAGCCGTTTCCAGTCGGGATTTGATCGATCCTGGTGCAGGCCGATTGCCGACGGAGGGATATTTTCACACCGGAGGCTTCGAGATCGAGCTCGGCAAGGCCTGTTTCGCCCATGAGCCGGATGATGTCGGCAACATCATCGAACAGGCCCGTTTCGGAAGTCTTCGTCGGAGATTCTTTCTTGGTCTGGAGTTTGTTCGTTTTCGCCATGACTCGTGAGCCCTCCTGTGAAATCGCCGCAGTATAACAAACGAGACCTTTCTCCGCAATGGAGAAGGTCGGGGATGTAGGACGTTCTCGTTCGTGCTGAAGCTTGTCGAAAAGAACCTGCGCTCCCGAGAAGTGTACATTCACGAAGTTTGGCTGCCAGAGACTTGCTTTGTTTTCGACGAAAGCGTACAACGGGGCGGGTTCAGACGATGTACAGCCTTCCCAATTTTCGGATGATTGACGATGTACGGTTATTGTTTATAAAAGTCCGTAGTCGTATTAGTAGGCTTGTGGAAGTTGGGGAAAACCTTGTGGATGTCGGTTCACGTCAGCGTTTCACCTCTGGAAAACCCTGTGGATGGCCTGGCCGGATATTCCACATGATCCACAGATCGTCGAGGGTTTCAGGTTATCCCGGGGTTATCCACAGGATATTCACGTGGAAAAACCGGCTTCTTATCAGATGTTTGTTGGTTTTAGGGGCTTGCGGCGACCCTCGACTTCTGCTATCCTAGCGACCACTTTCACCCACCCGAAAACCTCTGCAGACCGCATGAATTCGTACATTTGTGAGATTTGGGTGTGTACACAGCAAGAGGATGTCGCATGGAAGCAGTAAGTCAGTTGTGGTCGCGCATTACCGGTGAAATCCGAACCCAGGTCAACGAAGCAAACCTCAACATCTTCCTCAACTCGATCAACCCGGTCGGCATCGAGGGAGAGACTCTTGTTCTCGAAGCACTGAACGAAGTTTGCCGAGATTGGGTCGAACGGCGCTACCACGGCATGATCCAGAAAATCCTCCAGGGAGCGAATCCTCCCCTGTCGTGCATTTTCGTCACACGATCGAGAACAGCCGCGAAAGCGGCGAAGGCCCCAGCTCCCATCCAACCCTGCCTTCCCGCGATCGGCGGACCTTCCGTCACGATCGCCCTTCCCGAGAAAGCTCCGGCGGAAAAGCCGCATGCCCAGTCGATGCTCCAGTTCAACGGCAAATACACGTTCGACACGTTCATCGTGGGCAAAAGCAATCAGTTCGCGCACGCGGTTTGCCAGGCCGTCGCGAGCAAACCACTCGGAACCGCTTATAACCCGGTATTCATCTACGGCGGTGTCGGTCTTGGAAAAACGCATCTGATGCAGGCCATCGGCCAGGAAGTCCTGAAAACGAACCCGAAGCTGAGGGTTGCTTACCTTTCTTCCGAAACTTTCACGAACGAATTCATCGATGCCGTGAAAGACAAGAAAATGAACGAGTTCCGGGCGAAGTATCGCCGCCGGGATCTGCTCCTGATCGATGATGTGCAGTTTTTTGTCGGGAAAGACGCAGTCATCGAGGAGTTTTTCCACACATTCAACGAACTCTTCCAGAACAAGAAACAGATCATCCTGACGTCCGATACGCCGCCGAAAAAAATCCAGCGTCTCGAAGAACGACTCGTCTCCAGATTCGAGATGGGCGTCGTCTGCGACATCCAGAACCCCGACCTGGAAATGCGCGTCGCCATTCTGAAAAAAGCCGCCGCTCGGTCCGTCATTAAAATTTCCGATGATATTCTCATGTATCTGGCCGAAGGCGTCGTAACGGACATCAGAGCACTTGAGGGTGCTTTCACCCGTGTCGTGGCATATGCGAGCGTCGTTCAGAAAGCGATCGACAAAGACCTGGTGGACCAGGTTCTGAAGGAATTCTTCCGCGAGCAGACACCGGGAAAAGTCACCATCTCCTGGATCATGAAGCGTGTCTCCGAGTATTACGATATCCCCGAAGTCGAGATGACAAGCAAGCGACGTTCCGCGAACCTCGTTCTGCCCCGCCAGGTCGCGATGCGCATTTCCCAGATGCTGACGGATTCCTCGCTGAACCAGATCGGCGCGAACTTCGGCGGGCGAGATCACACGACGGTCATGCACTCCTGCGAAAAAATCAGGGAACGCGTCACGAACGACCCTGCCTTCGCCGCTGAGTTCGAGCGCCTGCTGCGCTGGGTCGACCCGCAGAACCGATAACGGGCAATCCCCTGGCGATTCGCGAAGCGTTCCTCCGTGTCGCAGGTTACCTTTTCGGGCGTTGGGACAGATCATGCTTCGCCCGGAATGCCGGTTGTAAAGGGTTTCCCTGGTCTTGGATATTTTGGACAACCCGCGCCGGGGTGTGCTATGTTTCCCTGACGAAGAGAACGACAGGTCTGATGAGGGATATCCATGCCGCAGGTTCGTGTTGAAACACTGGATGGCGGGCTCAATCATGTCATCATAGAGAATGATGCGTCGATTCCGAACACCGATCCTGAGCAAAGCCTTTCCCAGTTTTCAAAAAAACTTCCCCAGATGTTGGTAAACCTGCTCAGCCTGTCGAATGTATCCCAAAAGCTGATCAAGCACCTCGGTGTCCTGAAAGACAGGTCGAACATCAAGGTCATCGCGACTCAGCAGGATGTCATCGACCTGTGCAGACGTACCGGGCTGGCGGTGTTTCCCTCCGTGAAAAGCGCCGCGCTCTCATATGCGGGCGATGAGACCCTCGAACTGCTCCGGAGAAAACTTCGCGACGTTCCCGTCCTCAACACGGAAGCTTACAAGCTGATCGCCGAAACCAGCTCGCCGGAAGCTTCTCTCGGGTCGCTCGAAAGCAAGATCAGGGACAATCCCGGGCTCTGCAGCCAGATCATTCGATGGGCCAACTCCGCAACATTCGCCCGAAGGTCGAAATCCGAAACCCTGCACCAGGCGATGGCGATCCTGGGCATGTCGAATCTCAGGCAGTTGTTCATTTTCAATTTCTACAAGAGCGTTGGAGGCCTGTTCTCAGCCCAGAAGGAACTCATGGACCATGGCCGGAAATGCGCCACCCTTGCCGAGTTCATCGCGAAAGCCGGCGGCGCGTCGAGTGACGAATGCGCAAAAGTGCGCCTAGGCGGGCTGCTTCACGACATTGGCCGGCAGGCGCTGATGTTCGCCTTTCCCGAACGTTACCAGGATGTTCGGCAGAAGATCATCGAGGAAAGCAAGCCGAGCTTCATCGCCGAGCTCCTGGTGTTCGGAACCGAGCACCAGTCGATCGGAAGCCACCTGTGCAATCTCTGGAACTTCCCCGAGTATCTTGGCGCGATCGTTGCCGACCACCATTACCTCAAGTCGGCCGGCTGGAATGCCCTTACACTGCCGATCTTCTGCGCCAACAACTATCTCAACGAG
>JAGOCE010000470.1 GCA_017998915.1 Candidatus Ozemibacteraceae bacterium | reverse complement strand
GAGCCCAGCCTCGTCGGCGCTTCGCTGAAGGGTATTCTCTCCGTACGTCTCGACAAGGGCATGAAACCGTTCGCGGCCGTCTGGCGGCCGGGCAGACAGGCAGACAGGTAACGAGGAACATGGGCGTCGACATCTCCACCGCATTCATAGCCGTCTTCATGCCAAGGCAACGGAAGCGGCTCCAGAACGAATCGATGGGCCTCTTTGCCGTCAATCTCGCCTCGGGCGTCCCGCTTTTGCAGACGCTGGAAATTTCACGCCAATCGATGCCCTGGCAACCCTACCGTATGGCGATGAACTCGCTGTATTTAGCACTCATTCAGGGACAGCCGCTGATCGAAACGTTAAAAAGCGGTGAGTGCAGGGCTCTTCCGCCGTTTGTCCTCGTCATCCTTGCTTCTGATCTGACCGATGTCGAGAAGGGAAACCTCCTCCGGCTCCGGTATGCGAAATCCGACAGCGACTTCCCATTCCTGGTCGGTTCTCTGGCGTATCCCCTCATGGAACTCCTGATCGCCGTTCAGACCTGTCTGGTGCTCCTCATGTTCGTTCTTCCGCAGTTCAAAGAAATATTTCTCGGGCTACACGTTCAGCTCCCATTACTGACGCAACTGCTACTCGCTGCATCTGACTTCATAATCATGTGGTTTTTTCTCATCATCCCCTTGTTCCTGTTTGCCGGCATGCTCGGGTTCGTTCTCTTTTGGAAACCCAGGTTCAAGCGCTTTTTCCGCCAACTCATCGGAATTCAGCATCTCGATTTCGTCGAAATTCTCCGAATCCTGGCCGCAATCCCGCCGAATGACATCGACCGCGTTCTCAGCACGATCTCGCTTCCCCTCGTCATGCCGTATTCGTCCGATATGATCCGCGATTTCAAACATGCGCTCGGTTCCGGCCAGCCCATCGACCAGGTGCTTGCACGACATCAGTTCGATCCACACGTCGTCTGGATGATCCGCCTCGCCCTGGAAGGGAAGGGAACTCGCGAAAATTTCAGTCTTGCCGCCGACCTGATCGAAGCCCGTGTCGCCGGAACCCTCAACCGGATCGTCATTCTGGTAGACACCCTTGCGCCTCTCATGGTCGGAATGTTCGTTGGCTTCGTCACGATTTCCGTGTTCCTTCCCATGGTCGATCTGCTGGAGCGAATCTAGATGACAACCGACGCGAAGAAAATCAATCCGGGTGCCGAAGACCTGATGACATTCACCAGGCTGATGCAGGCCGCCGAGGCATCGCGGCTGAACTTTCCCAGAGCGCTTCGCGATCTGGCCGCCAGGATACCGGACGGCCAGGCGCAGCATTGGGCGAACACGCTCTCGGACCGCATGGCGCGAGGCCATTCGCTCGCGGAAGCGGTCAAAAGCCTCGAAGGGATCGACAAGACACTCGCAGCCCTTCTTTCCGTCCCGGGTGGCTTCGGGTTCGAATCGCTTCTCACGGCGTATTCGCGGTATCTCCTCCTGTTCGCCAGGCTTGCCGAGCAGATACGGACGTCGCTCCTGTATCCGCTCATCATCATCTGGATCGCTTTGATGAACATCGCGGTCCTGAACGTTTTCGTTTTCCCCGCAATGCATGCCATGTTCATCGAGCAGAAACAGGGGATTCCCATGATCATTCGCGTTCTGTACATCGCGGAACCGTCGATGTACCCCTTCGCGCTTGTCATTCCTCTCCTGATGTCTTTTTTGGCGATACTTGGAACGCGCGTCTGGGCTACTGTTCCCCCGCACGAAATCCCGTCGACGCTCTTTGGCAAGATTTTTCTTCTCAACCAGATCGCGCAAGCGGAGCGGGTTGGACGGTTTCAGTTCCTTCTCGCCTTGTTCCTCCGCTCCGAAATACGCCTGACCGATGCCATCCGGTACGCGGCAGGACTCGGTACCGGCATCGCCTCATCGCAACTCATCGAAAAAGCCGAGCGGCTCGAACGCGGCGAGGAAATCGCCTGCGTTGTTGGTGATGACGCCGTCCTTCTGCCGATATGCAGCTGCATCCAATCGAAGATCGATCCGGACGACGTCGCAGACCTGCTCGAGACCGCATCCTCGTCGAATATCGCCCATGCCGGAAGGCTGGTCGGCCGCGTCGAACGATTCGGTCTCGTCATCGGTCTCGCGATCGCCGGCGTGGTCGTGCTGGTCATGACCATTGCCTTCTTCGATCCGTATTTCACGATGGTCCGAGGTGCGATCTGATGAAACGCGGTGTCACGCTCGTCGATCTTCTTCTGACGATTTCCCTTGCCGGCCTTCTCTTTGCGGGCGGGTACCGTCTCGTTTCCGCCCAGCGTCATGCGCTGCGCATTGCACGAGACAACAATATCGCCCTGTTCGCCCTCGAGGGTCTTCGAAATAGAATATTGACAGATATTATGAAGGGTTATACATACGATGCCGATCGCGGCGCGGGGTATGCGAAGGATCTGAAATTGCCGTATCCCGTTGCGCTGAAAATCGTCGAGGGGGCGTCGGATACGGCTTCCCAGAAAAGGCTCGAGCTCAGGATGACCGTCCCACGACGCCAGAATGACCCTGAACGAACATATATCCGGGAGGTAATCCTCCCATGAAGAGACGCATCGGATTCACCCTGATCGAGCTGATGATCGTCATTGCCATCATCGGCATCTCCTGTGAATCGTTCTTCGTTCCTCTTCACGGGCTGATCCGCGATATCAGATCCAACTGGTCGGACATTCAGGCGCAGGAAACCCTGACGACAGGGTTTGTACTTCTCGAAAAAGCATTCGCAACCTCGACCGGACTCGTTGTCAACGGCGATGACGAGATTTCCCTCGCCGGAGGTCCCTGCACATCCATCAGACGGATTGATGACGGCCGCACCCTGGTCATCACGAAGCAGGGCGCCGAGATGCGGATCGACTTTGCCAGGGGAATCGTCTTCGGGCCGTTCCGGCCTGTCGACGGCAGAACGGTTTGGAGTCTCGCACAGATGTCCGAAGGACGATTCCCCATGTTCTGGAGGTGCAGGAAATGAACGGAATCAGGCGAGC
>JAGOCE010000469.1 GCA_017998915.1 Candidatus Ozemibacteraceae bacterium | reverse complement strand
ATATAATATCTCCTCGGCGATGATGAAGGACGCGCTCAAGAGCCAGAACGTCGAGATCCCCGGCGGTAATGTGACCGAAGGCTCGAACGAGTTCATCCTGCGCACGCTCGGCCGCATCGACGAGCCGGCGAAATTCGCCGACGTGATCGTCGCGACGCAGAACGGCGTGCCGATCCGCATGAAAGACATCGCCGAGATTCTCGACGACGAAGCCGAGCCCCGCAGTCTGGCCCGTCTCGACGGAGAGCCTGCCCTTTCCCTCGTCATTCAGAAACAGTCGGGCGTCAACACGCTCGACGTGATCGACCGCATCCAGAAGCGACTCGAAGAACTCAAGAAAAACTTCCCGGCCGGGATTTCCTACATTTCGATCCGCGACTCGTCGAAATTCATCAAGTCGTCGCTCCACGAGCTTCGGACGCATTTGGTCCTCGGCTCGCTGTGCGCCTCGTTCGTCGTCCTGGTGTTCATGGGAAATTTCGTCTCGACGATCATCTCGGCGCTCGCCATTCCCGTCTCGCTGATCTCGACCTTCCTCCTCATGCGCATGATGGGCTTTACCCTGAACAACATGTCGATGCTCGGTCTGACGCTCGCCGTCGGCATCGTCATCGACGACGCCATCGTCGTCCTGGAAAATATATTCAGGCACATTGAAGAGAAGCACTCCGACGCCGAGACCGCGGCGAACGAAGCGACGTCTGAAATCTACCTGGCGGTCATGGCGACCTCGCTGTCGCTCGCGGTCATCTTCCTGCCCGTAGCGTTCATGGAGGGCATCATCGGCCGTTTCCTGAACAACTTCGGACTGACGATCGCGTTCGCCATCCTGATCTCGGTCCTGGTCTCGTTCACCCTGACGCCGATGCTCTGCTCGCGGCTGTTCCGGTACCGGTTCGCCCGCGGCTCCGGCCACAGCAAGAAGTCGGGCTTCTTCGGCTACGTCGACGCCGCCTACGGGCGCCTGCTGACCTACGCGCTGCGCCACAGGTGGCAGATCGTCATCGCGGCCGTCGTCTGCACCGTATTGGCGCTTCCGATCGGGAAGATGCTGTCGGTCGACTTCATGCCGAACGACGACACGAACGAGTTCAACGTGTATTTTCGCGCCGACGAGGGGAGCTCGCTCGAAGGCACGGAGCGGATCCTCCGGGAAATCGAGGGAAAAATGGCGACCCTGCGCGGCGTCAAACATGTGTTCGCGACGATCGGCGAAGGCTCGGGCGTCGGCGTCAACGAAGGCCAGGTGTTCATCCAGCTCGTCGACATCGCGGAGCGCGACTATTCCCAGTTCGACGTCATGGATGACGCGCGCCGGATCATGAAAGCATACAAGGACCTGCGCCCCGCCGTCCAGGCGTCGAGCGGGTTCGGCGGCGGCTCTCGCATGTCCGACACGAGCTATTCGATCGCCGGTCCCGATCTGAACAGGATCAGCGAGTATGTCGACGCGATCGTGGATAAGATCCGCACCAGCGAAAAGATCGGCAATGCCGATTCCTCGTATATCAGCCGCAAGCCCGAAGTCCACGTGAAGCTCGACCGGGAACGCGCCTACCGTCTGGGCGTGCGGCTCGACGTGCTGTCGACGTCGCTGCGCACGCTCGTCGGCGGCGCAGATCAGATCACCCGTTTCAAGGAGAACGACGAGTTGTATGAGGTGCGGGTCCGCCTGCGTCCCGAGGACCGCGGCAACCCCGAGGCCATCTCCGGGCTGCTGTTGCCGACGACGCTCGGAACGCTCGTCCGGCTCGACTCGGTCGCTTCGATCACGGCGGGCTTCGGTCCCGCCCAGATCGACCGGCGCAACCGGCAGAGAAGTATAACGGTCAATATCAATCTTGGGAAGGGCGCCGCGCTGGGCGACGTGAACAAGATCGTGGAGAAAGCCGCCGCCGAACTGAAGATGCCCCCGGAATACACCGGGACGCTGATCGGCCGTTCCCGCGAAATGGCCCGGACGATGCGCGGCTTCATGATCGCATTCTTCATGAGCGCCATCTTCATGTATATGATCCTGGCCTCGCAGTTCGAGAGTTTCCTTCACCCGATCACGATCATGCTGTCGCTCCCCCTCTCGATCCCGTTCGCACTGGTTTCCCTGCTCATCACGGGCAACTCTGTCAACATCTACTCGCTGCTGGGCATCTTCATGCTGTTCGGCATCGTGAAGAAGAACGCGATCCTGCAGATAGACTACACGAACACGCTTCGCGAGCAGGGCAAGGAACGGCGGGAAGCCGTCATCGAGGCCAACCACGCCCGCCTTCGGCCGATCCTGATGACGACGGTGACGCTCATCGCCGGCATGCTGCCCATGGCCCTCGGCAAGGGCGCCGGCGCCGCGACCCGCGCATCAATGGCGATCACGATCATCGGCGGCCAGAGTCTCTGTCTGCTCATCACCCTCCTGCTGACCCCCGTGGCCTATACCCTGTTCGACGATCTGCTGATCTGGCTCGGCAAGAAACTGCCGCATTTCAGGAAATAATTATATCTATTTCTATTTATTTCGGCGGAAGGGCCTTTCCCTTCCGCCTTTTTCGTTGAAATCCACCTCGGTTCCGTCCGCCCTGAGCCTGTCGGTGGGCGAATGGCCGCACGCGTTTCGGCAGGATCAACATGCACGGCCGTATCGGTTGTCTTTCGGCCTGCGATTTGCCAGATAGCGGAATCTCGGCATACAATCGCGCCATTCGAATCCGTGAGGTTTTTCATGCGCGAACGTGCGGTCATCGGTTCACTGCTTGGAACGGCGCTGGGCGACAGCCTGGGGCTGCCGTACGAGAACATCGGGCCGGCTCGCGCGGCGCGGATGTTTCCGCCGCCGCTGCGACACCGGTTTTTCTTCGGCAGGGGCATGGTATCGGACGACACCGAGCACGCGGCGCTGACCGCGCTCGCGCTCGCCCGCTCGCGCGGCGCCGAGGCGGCGTTCACCCGTGACCTCGCCTGGTCGCTAAGGCTCTGGATCCTGTGCGTGCCTGCCGGAATAGGCTTCGCGACCCTGCGGTCGCTGGTGAAGCT
>JAGOCE010000468.1 GCA_017998915.1 Candidatus Ozemibacteraceae bacterium | reverse complement strand
CTCCTGCGTCGATTACGTCATCGGCTTCGACGAGGACACGCCGCTCGAACTGATCAGGCGCATCGTTCCCAATATCCTGGTCAAGGGCGGCGATTACACGCGCGACACGATCGTCGGCGCCGACGTCGTCGAGGCCGCCGGCGGCCGTGTGGTCGTGTATCCGCTCGTCGAGGGCCATTCCACCACGAGGATCCTGAACGGCAATGGGCGCTGAACGCACGTATACCGTCCTCGGCGTCGTTCCAGCCCGCCTCGCCTCGACGCGGCTCCCCGAGAAAATGCTCGCCGACGTTGCGGGCAAGCCTCTGATCGTCCGCACGGCCATCGCCGCCGCCGAAAGCGGCGCATTCGACCGGGTGATCGTCGCGACCGACAGCGAGCGTATCGTCGCGGCCGTCACGGCCGCCGGGTTCGAGGCCCGGATGACGGACCCGTCCCTCCCGTCAGGCACTGCCCGCACCGCCGTCATATCTGAAGATATAAAATACGATGTCTATGTCAACGTCCAGGGCGACGAACCGCTCATCGATGCCGAAGGCTTGAAACGTCTCACGGCATGTTTCGCCGATCCCGCAGTCGAAATGGCGACCCTGTGGTATCCCCTGGCCGACATCGACCGCGACAATCCGAACGCGGTGAAGGTCGTCGCCGACGCCCACGATAACGCCCTATTCTTTTCGCGCAGCCTGATTCCCTACCCCCGCAATGTCGAGGGGTTCGCGCCGCGCAAGCATATCGGCGTCTATGGATACAGGCGCGGCACCCTGCGCCGCCTCGTTTCCCTGCCGCCGTGCGATCTCGAAAGAATCGAGAGTCTCGAACAGCTCCGTGCGCTGTATCACGGAGTCCGCATCCGTCTCGTGGCCGCTTCGCGTGAGACCCTCGGCGTCGACACCGGCGCCGACCTCGAGCGCGTCAGGGCCGTCTTCGAAGGGAGGCTTTGCTGATGTCACGCTTCGTTTTCGTTACAGGCGGTGTTCTGTCGTCGCTCGGCAAGGGCATTACGGCCGCGTCGCTCGGCTGTCTGCTGAAGGCACGCGGGTTCAAGGTCACGATCATGAAGTGCGACCCGTATCTGAATGTCGATCCGGGAACCATGAGCCCCTACCAGCACGGCGAGGTGTTCGTGACCGAGGACGGGGCCGAGACGGATCTCGACCTCGGCCATTACGAGCGGTTCATCGACGTCAACTTGACCCGGTACAACAGCATCACGACCGGCCAGGTCTACTCGCAGGTCATCGCAAAAGAGCGGCGCGGCGACTATCTGGGCGCGACGGTCCAGGTCATTCCTCATATTACGAATGCTATCAAAGAGATGATCACCCGCGTCGCGCACATCAACGACGCGGATTTCACGATCGTCGAGGTCGGCGGAACGGTCGGCGACATCGAGGGCCAGCCGTATCTCGAAGCGATCCGCCAGATGCGCAACGACATCGGCCGCGACAAGGTCTGCTACGTCCACGTGACGTTCATCCCGTATTCGAAGGTGATCGGCGAGATGAAGACGAAGCCGACGCAGCACTCGGTCCGCGAGATGCGCGCCGACGGTCTCTCCCCGGACATCATCGTCTGCCGCACGCAGAAGCAGCTCACGGCCGACGCCCGCGCCAAGATCTCCCTGTTCTGCGACATCGACCCGGATCACGTCCTCGAAGCCCGCGATGTCGACTGTCTCTACGAAATTCCCCTGCTTATGGAAGAGCAGAAGCTCGCCGACCTCGTCCTGCGGAAAATGCGTCTCGAAGACAAGGCCCAGCCGCCGGCACCGGCCCTCGAAGCCTGGAAACAGACGATCGTCGACCAGTTCCGCCGCAAGAAGCCGGCGAAGGTGCGCATCGGCATCGTCGGCAAATATACCAGAATCGCCGACGCGTATCTGAGCGTCGTCGAATCGCTCATTCACGCCTCCCTTCCGCATGAAGAGGCCGGCCTCGAACTCGTCTGGGTTTCTGCGGAACAGATCGAGCAGGATGGCGCCGAACGGCATCTCGCCGGCCTGCACGGAGTCCTGGTACCCGGCGGTTTCGGCGACCGGGGGACGGAAGGCAAGATCCAGGCGATCCAATACTGCCGCGAACGGAACGTCCCGTTTTTTGGAATATGCCTCGGTATGCAATGCGCCGTGATCGAGTTCGCCCGCAACGTCGCCGGCCTCAAAGATGCGCATTCGAGCGAACTCGTGCCGGAAACGCCCCACCCCGTCATCAGCCTCATGCCCGACCAGGACGGCGTCCTCAAGGGCGGAACGATGCGGCTCGGCACGTATCCCTGCCGGCTCGCCGAGGGAACGCGGGCGGAGAAAATGTACGGCACGACGCTCGTCTACGAGCGCCACCGCCACCGGTTCGAGGTGAACAACGAGTATCGGGCGAGGCTCGCGGGACGCGGGCTGACCATCTGCGGCGCCAGCCCCGACCAGCGACTCGTCGAGATGGTCGAACTGCCGGACCATCCCTTCTTCGTCGCCTGCCAGTTCCACCCCGAGTTCAAGTCGAGGCCCGGCAAGCCCCACCCGCTGTTCGCGGGCTTTTTCGACGCGGCGGCCGGGAAGCGGGCCGAGGAGAAGTGACGCGCATGGCCTCGTCGAACACGTTCAGCATCCGCGGATATGCCGGGAACGCCGCGTTCTTCGTCATCGCCGGCCCCTGCGTGCTTCAGAGCACGGAAGAGGCGCTTCTCATCGCCGGCACCCTGAAAGAGGTCGCGTCGAAACTCGGACTACCGGCCATTTTCAAGGCGAGCTTCGACAAGGCGAACCGAACGTCCGGCGAAGGTCATCGGGGCCCCGGTATTGAGGCGGGTCTCGCGGTGCTCGCCGAGATCAAGTCGCGAACCGGCTTGCCGGTCCTGACGGACATCCATCTGCCCGAGCAGGCAAGGCCGGCTGCCGAGGTCTGCGACGTCCTCCAGATCCCGGCCTTCCTGTGCCGCCAAACCGACCTGCTCCAGGCCGCGGCAACGGTCGCCCGCTGCATCAACGTCAAGAAAGGGCAGTTTCTCTCGCCCTGGGACACCCGTCATATCGTGGCCAAAATAAAAACCGTCCGTACCG
>JAGOCE010000467.1 GCA_017998915.1 Candidatus Ozemibacteraceae bacterium | reverse complement strand
CTGCACGACCATTCATCTATTGCCGGTCACCTCGATCGGACATGACGGCTACAAGGGCGTTCTCGGCTCTCCCTACGCCATCAGGAATGCATACCGGCTCGAGGAGCGGCAGGCCGACCCGCTCGTCCCGATGTCGGTCGACGACCAGTGCCGGGCCTTCATCGAAGCCTGCCACATGCTCGGAATGCGAGTCATCTTCGAGTTCGTCTTCCGGACGGCCAGCAAGGACGGCGACTGGATCGCCGAGCACCCCGACTGGTTCTACTGGATCGACGCCACCGTGCAGGACCGCATGCCGGGCGAGACGGACATCGAAAAGGCGAAGGCGACCTACGGCAACCCGGTCTTTTCGGCCGAGGAACTGGCGGTCATCAAGGACAAAGTCGACCGGAACGACTTCCACGAGCTTCCCCCGCCGCCCTCATCGTATCGGGGCTTTTTCAAGCTCCCGCCGGAGCCGGGAACGGTGCATCTGAACGACCACGGCCAGTTCCGCGCCGTCGGTCTCGACCCCGCGACCGGGCAGGACGTCGAAGTGCGCATCCCGGGTGCATTTGCGGACTGGCCGCCGGACGACAACCAGCCGCCGTGGGGCGACGTCACCTACCTGAAGATGTACCGCGACGAGGATCAGCATCATCCGCGGTTCAATTATATTGCATATAATACAATTCGCATGTATGACAAGGCGCTTGCGCGCGACGAGATGGCGAACCGGGCGCTGTGGGACAAGATCCGCGACCTCGTTCCCCATTACCAGCAGGAGTTCGGCATCGACGGCGTCATGGTCGACATGGGACACGCCGTCCCCGTCAGCCTCATGCGCGAAATCGTCGACACGGCGCGAACGATAGACCCGAATTTCGCCTTCCTTTCCGAGAACTTCTCGATCGAAGAGAGCAGCGTGAAGGCAGGCTACAACGCCGTTGTCGGGTACGCCTGGTGGGTGGAATACAAGCGCGACGGCCTGTATGGCCTGCTCGACCACGTCGGCAGGCGCGGCGTTCCGCTCTCCTGGTTCGCCACCGTTGAAAACCACAACACGCCTCGTGCCGCTGCCCGGCCGGGTGGGGAAGCCTACGCGCGGTATGCGTTCCTTCTCAACGTGCTTCTGCCCCGCTCGATTCCGTTCATTCATGCCGGTTTCGAGCTGGGAGAGACCTGGCCGGTCAACACCGGCCTCGATTTCACCGACAAGGATCTCGCGTTCTACCGGGGAAAACCGCTTCCGCTGTTCGATATGGCGGCTCTCAACTGGGACGGCGCGACGTCGATGTTCGACTTCACCCGGACCGTCCTCGACATTCGTGAGAAATGGAACGATGCGATCGGATCGACCGACTCAAATTCGTTCGTTCCGCTCCAGACCGGCCACGAGGACGTCATCGCATTCATACGGCGCGGCGGCGGCCAGCACGTCCTGTTCGTTCTCAATCGCGACCTCGAGAAGGCTCATGCGGCGAGCATCGATCTTTCCGAATGGCTGCCGGTGGACCTTCCGCGGCTCGAAAATATGGTGCCGGCCGGCTCGGCGCAGACGTTCCTGCCCTTGCGCGAGCGGGTGTTGGCGGGCGAACTCCCGGCGGGCAGTTCCTACCTGTTCGCCTGGTGATATTACTATATATATAAAAATATGTATGGCAACGACCGGTTTTGCATCTCCGTTCGTGCTGAACCTGTCGAAGCACGATATGTTCTCGCCCTTCGACAGGCTCAAGGCGAAGGGGTGTGTTCATTCTGCAGGGTTCGATGATATGGGAAAACGTTTTATGAGAGAGGTGCCGATCAGATGAGAAATCCGAGACCCCGCGCGCATGCCGCGCACGATGTCCATCAGAAGGTGCATCCGGGCGACGTCGAGTCGATGATGTCCCGCGAGAACTTTCCGATTCTTTCGCGGAAACTGCACACCGATCGCCATCCCTCGCGCATGCTGAAGATCAGCCTCCTGATCCTCGGCGGCAGCGTCGGCCTTGCACTGGCTCCGCTCTACATTTTCTCGCTCGACGCAAGCATACCCGACTTGATCCGCCACCAGGATTTCACCGGCATCTACCTGCTCTCCGCCTACCTGGTCTTCGTCGCCCTCGTCGGCCTCTGGCGCTTCGGCAAGCGCCGTCAGCGCGCCTGGATGGAACGCGGGAGCTGACTCAGAATTTTTTCATCGAGATCAGGTTCTGATCGGCCATGATCTCGTCTTTGAGCGGGCAGTCGTGCAGGTGGTCGCAGCTCTTGCAGTATTTGTTCTTCTTCGGCTTGAACTCTTTTTCGTTGATCATGCGCCACGCGATTTCGTCGACGTGCTCGACGACCTTCTTGATGCTGTCGCGCGTGCGGGTCGTCTCGATTTTCGCGTCGTGGTCGAGCATGAACAGCGAAAGCTTGCTGATGCGGAGATTCATCGTGTCCTCGCAGGCCCAGTAGTAGATGCTGAGCTGCTTGTCCTTGTCGACCTCTTCCTGTGAGCGCATCGTCGGCTCGGTCTTGTAGTCGAGGATCTCGTAGGTGCCGTCGGGCAGACGGTCGATGCGGTCGATGAAGCCGGTCATGACGGCGTATTTCCCGCACGGGATCTCGAAATAGTCCTCGATAGAGTGGGCGGGCCTGAACTCGCAGTTCCGGATGAACCGCTCGTAGTACATCTTCAGCTGGCGGATGCCGTCCTGCCGGTATTTCTCCTCGGCCTCGGCGGTTCCATAGCCCTCGCGATGCGTCATGCGCACCTCCTCGAAGATCCGGAGAACCTCTTCCAGGCTCGGTTTCTCGATCGGGTGGGCGGGGTCGTAGATGTTCTCGAACGTCTCGTGGATCGTCGTGCCGAAGCTGAAGAACGGCTGGGGCTTGGGCGGAATGCGCTGGATGTAGAGCTTGCCGTAGGAACGGGGGCAGTTCTCGTAGAGACCCATCTTCGAGTAGCTGAGGCGGATGCGCTTGCGGAACACCTCCGGCGTCTCGCCGGCGACGATGTAGGGCTTCACCTTCCACTCGGGGCAGGGGCCGTAGAACTCGCAGTAGTTGCACAGCGCGCCTTTCTTCGGCTCGAACTCGCCCTTGCCGATCTCGGCC
>JAGOCE010000078.1 GCA_017998915.1 Candidatus Ozemibacteraceae bacterium | reverse complement strand
CTTCCGGGCTTACCTCTGCCGAGACGAAGGTGGAGCTGATCGATGTGAATATCGCCCGGCATCAGAACAAGCTGATCGATTTCACCCGCACCTTTGGCGGAAGAGCCTGGCGTCAGACCATCCTCGCAAAAACCCGCTGACCGCCTTCGTCCATTGGCTGAAAATCAGGACGACAACGCACCACAGAGCCGCAAAGACACAGAGAAAAGCTCTCTTTCAGCTCTGTGCCTCTGAGCCTCCGTGGTGAAGCGGTTTTCGAAGTTGAGTCGACGGGAAGCGAGACGCTAAAAGCGGCCGAGCAGCAGGTCTGTCTGGATGAAGAGGCCTTCGAGCCTGACGCCCTCGACGCCGCAGAAGGTGTATCCCGCGCCGATCTCGAGGACGATATGACGGGTCATCGGAATCACGCCGACGAGCATCGGTTCGGCGAAGGCGAAACTGCCCTCGTTCACGATGCGCGAGCTGACCCGGGATTTCAACTCGAAGGTCCCGCCCCCGAGACCCACCCGCCATTTCAGCCGCGTGTCCTTCAAAAAGTGGTCTTCGACCGTGAAGCCGCCCATGCGCAGGTTGAGGGTGAGACTGCCTCCGGTCAGCGTGCCGGCCTGGGCCATGAGCCCCAGCTTCGGATCGTCGAGCCGGCCGCCGAAACCGCGGGCGCCCCAGACGACCATCTCACCGCCGAACCCTTCGGGACCCGATGTGCGCTTGAACTTGAACGTCGGGCCGAAAGCGCCCACCGGCATCGATGTGCCTGGCTGATCGACGAGCAGAATCGGATCACGCACCGCCTCTGCCCGGTGGATGCCGAGGCATAGCAGAAGCAGAACGGAAAGTGACAGCCGCAGGAATCGCGTTTTCTGGATCATCGATTTCCTTATCGGCAGGCGAAGCTACATCAACAAGGATCCGATGTCCTTTATCGTGACCAGCAGGAATAGCAGGGCCAGCCCGATGGTTCCCCACTGGTATATCGGCATCAGGACCTGCTCCCGGAGCGGCCGGCCGACGACGGCATGCCATGCCGCAAGAAGCAGTTTCAGGCCGTCGAGAGGAGGGACCGGCAGCAGGTTGAACACCGCCAGATTCACGCTGAGAATCGCGAGCAGGGTCAGGAATCCGAACCAGCCGCTCTGGGCCGCCTGGGAGACCTGGTCGAGGATCGCGATCGGGCCGCCGACTTGACCGGCACCCTGCATCGACAGGAGGCGGGTAAAGGCGATCCCGACGCCGATCGTCTCCTGGAAGGTGCGTGTGATGCCTGACGCGAGCGCGACTCCGAGGGTTTTCGGCTCCTTGGCGGCATATTTGGGCCTGACGCCGATCACGAACCGTCCACCCTCCCGTCGGGGAGCGAATCGAAGCGTGATCGTTTCCTCGCCGCGCCTGATCGAGAACGGCATCGGTCTGTCGCCGTTCTCCTGGATGATCGACAGGAGACCCGGCCAGTCGGACACGGGACGCCCGGCGGCGCTGACGATGGAATCGCCACCGCGAAGGCCCGCGGCCGCGCTGGCGCTATCCTTGACGACCGAGTCGACGACGGGAACCGGAACGGGATCGCCCCAACAATGGAAAACGATCGCGAACAGAAGGGCGGCGAGCGCCAGATTCGCGGCCGGTCCGGCGGCGGCGACGATCGCCTGGACGCGCGGAGGGTCGTCCGGCAGGAGGGGCTCGCCCGCGGCTTCCCTCCGGTCCAGTTCGTCGGGGTCGACCGGCATGACATAGCCGCCAAGCGGGATCCAGCCGAGCCTGTACTCCGTTTCGCCGCGCTTCCACCGGGCGATGGGAGACCCGAACCCGACGGAAAAGGCGAAGACCGGTCTGCCGCACCGGCGCAGGGCAAGAAAATGCCCCCATTCGTGGAGCAGCACAAGAATTCCGAATCCGAAAACCGCTCCGGCCCAGGCCAACAACGTGGCAAACAAGCTTGTCATGAATCGTTCCTTGTCATGGCGTAAACTGCGACAGGCTCTTCCTTCGGCTGAAATGCCGCTTCCCGTTACGGATCATTTGCCTTTCTTGATCGATGCATACAGTTTGTCGGACCTGTCGAACGTGTCGCGGAAGTTGATGTCGACATTGCATATCATATCATATATGAAAAGCGCGCCGTTGGTATCGCCCGCGCTTTCGAGCGCGATGCCGATCCGGTACAGCTGGTCCTTGAGGGGGTCCGACATCAGTTCCCGGTCGAACTCGAGGGTTTCGATGATCTCGCGAGCGAGAGACGTCTTTTTGAGGTGAATGTAGGCGTCGGCGAGCAGCAGCCCGATGTCCTGCGAACGCTTGGAAGCGAAAGCGGGGCCGAGAATCGTGACGACGTCTTCCCACTTCTTCTGGGACGCCTTCAGCCGTGCTTCCTCGAGTTCCTTCCCGCCCCCTTCATCGGGCGGCTGCTTTGAAGCAGGGGGCGGTGGCGGCATCAGCTCTTCCTGGCCCGTCATGCCGAGGTCGTCCCGAAGATCGGTGCCGTCGAGCCCCTGGGCGGCGAACGGATCAAGCGTTGAAATCGACAGGATATCGTCGACGGAGTTCATTCCCGGCTCCGATGTCTTTGGAATCTGGATCTCGTCGATGAAATCCGCGACAGACGAAACTTCGGTGCCGGAGGCTGTCTGCGTGCCCGCATCATCCGAAATTCCGGTCGGGAGCGGCGGCTCGCCGGACGGGGAGAAGCCGGGCGTGGGCGGGACACGAGATATCCCTTCGACGGATACGGGTTCCTGCCCGCCCATCTTCAGAAAGTCAGGAAGCGGTGTCGATGCGTCGGATGCGTCGAAACCCTCGGGGGGCGGTTCGACGAAGTTCCGGATATCGGATTCGGACGGAATCGCGGGAAGAACCGGATCGGTCGGGAGAGGCGCGAACTCGGGGGCGATCATCTCGTCGCTGAAGGGGGAGAGCTCGTCGACGCCGCTCAGGGCGTCCGGGGACCGCGTCGCCTGTTCGAGCTCCTTGCGAAGGCCTGTGACGATCTCGGTCAGCTGAGGATTTCCGGGATACCGTCGCAAGAACTCCTCATACTGCAGGACGGCCTCGTCGAGCATGTTCATTTTCTTCATGCAGGTCGTATAGACGACGTGAATGCCCATATTGTTGATGTTCTTCGAGAGAACCTGCAGACACTCCCGTGCGGCTTCCGCATACATGGCTTTCTTCGAGTAGTTGCGGGCCAGCAGTTCCCGATACCCGTCGTTTTCCGGGCTGATTTTCACGGCCTCCTGGAGGATCGTAACGACTTCGTCCCCCATTCGCTTGTTCTGAACGTATGCATCGGCGAGCGCCTTCACGTTGTCGCGGTTCGTGGGCTGGATCTGGTAGAAGGCATACATGAACTCCATCCCATCGGCTGTATACTGTTTCTGTGTGGCGTAATACTTGCACAGGATAGGCAGAAACTCGGTTCGGTTCGGGTCGTTTTTATACTGGGTTTCATACAACGTGATCGCCTCGTCAGAGGACGTGTTCGTTTCGAGATAGGATTTGGCGAGATATTTCCAGCCGATGGGGTTGTCGGTGAACTCCTGGAGGAGATGCCTGGCATTTTCCTGGCATTTGAAATAATTCTTCAGCGTATAATGGCCCTGAACGCTGATTTCGAGCAGGAGGCGCAGTGTCTGGATCGGGATGTTGCGTTGTCTGAGCGCATCGTCGGCGATACGTACTGCCTTCTCGGTCTGACCCGCGTCGAGGGCTGCGGTGGCCTTTTTCACGGGATCGAAGATGAAGAGGTTGAGGGCAGGGGCGATCATCAGGATGAAGACGAAGATGAAAGCCCCGGCGAAGATGCCGAGGCCCGCCCAGAATTCGGTCGTATGGTTCTGATAGAAAAGCGTCCATCTCAGCTTCGTGTATGTGCTCTGGTTCTCGGCATACTCCCGCTCGCGCTCAACAAACTCGTTGAAACGGCGGTAGGCTTCCTCATACTGCTGGTCATCGGTCAGGATGCCGATCATGACCCAGTCGACGTCCCGCCTGAGCTCCGGGGCGCAGTTCGGGAGGTTCTGGAACTTTTCAAAATACTGCCGGGCTTTCTGCAGGTCTCGGTTTGAACCAAGGATGTAGATCTTGCCGAGGTAGAACACGGCTTCGGCGTATTTGTCCGGCTCTTCTTCATAGGCTTTCAGGATGTCCGGCAGGGCGATATCATACTTCTCGCTCTGATACAGACCGACGGCCGTTCTGTATCTCCTGTCGAGATCTTTCTTCGCTTCGATCTTCGCCTGGAGCTCCTCGCGTCCCGGCAGGCCCGAAAAGATGCTCACAGCTTTCGTGAGAGTGGTTTCCGCTTCGTCGTATTTTCCGTCGTCGAACTTTCGCTTCGCCTGATCGAACCAGTAGTCGGCGTCTTTCATCTTCGTGCGTTCCGGGTCTTCGTTCGCGACTTCCGGCGCCGTGGCGATCGTTATCGCGGGCGGCGGCTCGTCGGGAAGCTGCGCTTCGGAACTTGCCGGGAAATCCGTTTCGTCGGGTGCCGGAAAATCGGGCTCGTCGGGGACGGGTGGCGAAACCGGCTTGTCAGGCAGAGTCGGGACGCCCGCCGTCTGGAGCAGATCGGGTTCTGGCTGGGGCTCAGGCGGCAGGGGAACGTCTGGCGGTGCGGTCGGATCGTTTTCGAAGGGATTGTCGGGAAGGGTGGGGGCTGCGTTCTCTGCCGCGACCGGCGTTGCCCGTCGCGGAAAGCCCGCTTTGCCGGTCAGGCGCTTCGCCGATGCCAGTCCGTAATTCTTGGCGTTATACAAAAACTGGAAGTCGTCGAAGAGAACTTCGGATGAGGGATCGATCTGGAGGGCTTTTTCCAGTTGGTCGAAACTCTGCGCCATCTTCCCTTTCGCGAAGAATATCTTGGCGAGGGTGTAGTGCCCGAGCGCGCCTGCATCCCCGTCGAGTGCCTTCGTGAGATGCTGAACGGCGGCATCATAGCGACCCTCGTGAAATTCTATGTCGCCAAGAATAATTCTGACCTTCGGATCGTCGGGGGTGATCCTCGCCCGCTTGCCCGCTTCGTCACGAACGGGCTTCAGGAGATCCTTGCGGAGTTTCGTGAGTTTGGGATCCTCGTCCTTGTTCTGCAGCTCGCACCGCAGCAGTTCGAAATATGCCTCGGATAGCATACGTGCCGAAATATATTTCTTGAGGGTCGTGTAGTCGGCCGTCGCTGCGCCAAATGCCGTTGCGGCGATCAGGAGCGCCGCAACGGCAAAGAGCGCGCGAAGCGATCGAACGCGTCTGTCGTTCATCCGCCGGTCAGACGATGCTCTTGCCGCACAGCTGGCAATAATAGTCCGCTTTGCTGTTCGCGGCGCCGCAGTGCGGACAAACGATGCCGTCTGCCGGAGTGGCAGCGGCCTGGGGGGCCGGAGATCCTGGTTGCGAAACGGCTTCCGGAGAAACCTCCACCACGGGTGCCGGTCCGATCTTGACACCGGCTCGCTGGGCGGCGTTCATCGCCTCGGTGAGTCCTTTCTGGAATGCGACGTTGTAGGGGTTCTCCGCCAGATAGGCTCGATAGATCTCGAGAAGCTCGCCGATTTTTTCCATCTTGGTGTAACAGTCGCGCAGTACCCCATGCACCATTTCGTTGTTCACATCCATCCGGATGACCTGCTCGCAGAGGCGCAGGCACTCTTCGAACTGGTTCTGTCGCAGGTGCAGTTTGCCGACACCGAGCAGGAATTCGGGTTCCGGCTTTGTGAACTCCATCATGCGTTTGAAGACGAGCATCGCTTTGTCGTCCGCTCGCCCCTTCTGGAGGTAGTATCTGCCGAGAGGCTTGAGGACTTCGGGGCTCGTCGGTTCGAGCTCGAGCCACTTCTCGAGGATTTCGATGCCATCGGTGCTGATGGTCTTCTGAGCCGTGTAATGCTGGCCGAGCAGGGAAATCAGGGCGATGTTCCGGTGCTCGGTCTTATATAGGTTCAGGAGTTCGGGAAGGCTCTCCGGTGTCAGCATTCTGCGGCCGAGATAGGCGAAGCCGAGCCATTGGTGGGCTTCCGCGTCCTGGGTGTTGATCGAGATCAGGTGTTTGCACTCGCCGATCGCCCGGTCGTAGGCCCCGGTCTTGAGATACGCCTGTGCGGCGATGCGGGAAATGACCATGCCGTCGTAAGCGTCGAGATTCGGCAACCGGCGAACCCCAGTCAACTCATCCAGGCACTCCTTGTACAACCCCTTGTTCAGGTAGGTGCGTGCGCGCTTGATCGCCGCATTTTTGTTGTGTTCGGGCATGTTGTGGAAAATGATCCATCCGATCCAGCAGAGAATCAGGATGGCCACGGCCGGAACCACGAGAACCCCCCACTTGAACGCGCCGGCCTTGTAGAACACGTCGTCGATGCCGGGATACTCGGGATCCGAATCCTTCACTTCCTTGAGGATTTTGTAAGCCGCGGCGTTGTCTCCCGAAGCGACGAAAATGTTTCCGAGAACGAACTTGGCGCGATTATTGTCAGGCTGTTTGACCAGCTGCAGACTGGCGAATTTCTTGCCCTTCTCGTCATCACCGATTTTCCAGTAACAGTAGGCGAGGTAGCTGGGGAGATCGACCTGATAATCGGGCGGAAGCGATTCCAGGCACTTGATGCATTCTTCATATTCGCCGCTCTTGTAATGCTCTTTCGCTTTGTCCCAGGTTTGCGCCTGTGTGTCGATCGTCCCGATCTTCGCCATTTCGGCGTTCACGCTTGCCCGGAGCTTTTCGAGTTTGGAGTCGAGGGCAATGATGGCGAGAGCCCGTTCGAAGGCCTGCTTTGCCTCCTTGTTGTTGCCGGCGCCGGCAAAGCGGGTCCCCATCATGATGTAATTTTCCGTCAGCGATGCCCGTTCCTGGGTGCTGCGCGGTAGCCGGTCGGTCCGGCCGAGCTTCTTCATGAGTTCGGCTTCGAACGCGGACGCTTTGGCAAGCAGCTTGCGCGCCTCGGCATGCCTCGGCTGTGCGGCAACAACCCGCTCGAGCATGTCACGCGCCTCGAGCCACTTTTCCTCCGCGCTGAGCCTGAGGGCGTCTGCCATCAGGTCCCGTGACTCCTCCCTGGATTTCAGCGCATCGATCTCGTTTTGCGCGGTTTCATTCGTGGAATCGAGGGCAAGAGCATTCTCAAACTCCTCGATGGCTTTCGCGGTATCGCCTTTTTCCGCATACGAGCGGCCCAGCTTGATATAGCCTTCAATCGTCTCCTGCTGGTTCTTCTTGATGTCGGAGAGGAGCTCCTTGCCCAGGTCGGGGTTGGGAAGGGGATAACGCGTCGCCTTCTCGGCATATTCGCGGGCTTTCGCCATGGTGCCGGCGGCCTGCTCCATCTTTCCGAGGGCGTAATACAGGCGGCCGATACCTTCGGAACGATATTCGGGGAGTTCCGACTTGTTGCTCTCGAGCAATCGGAGGGCGAGAGCCTTCGCTTTTTCCGTATTCCCGGCGGCGACCAGTTCGTCGACGATGTCGGCACCGAGACCGACTTCCGAAGGATCGACGGTGACGATCTCATCGCGCAGAGCCGCAACTTTGTCCGCCAGGCCGGCCGATTTCGCGGCGCGCAAGTCCTCTTTGAGGAGTTTTGTATATTCTTCTCTATAAGTCTGATTGGAAGGCTCCAGGTGGAGGGCCTTCTTCAGCAGGGGTTTCATCTCATCACGCTTGTTGACGGCTTTCTGGAGAAGCGCGGCGTTGTAAAACGGCTCGGCCCACGTCGGATTCAGCTTCGTGGCCTTCAAGAAGAAATCTTTCGCCTCGGCATAACTGCCGCTGCGCAAAGCCGTCACGCCCAGTCGATTGAGCTCTTTCGCGTCCTGCGCTGCGAGCGGAAAAGATGCAAGCATGACGAATGCCGTCAAAAGAAAAAACAGGAAGAAATACCGATGGCGGTTCATGGAAATCCCTCCGGTAGCCGTGTCACCGCCAGATAGTCTAGGCGATTTTCGCTACTTTTGCCAGTGCCTTGAGAGCCCACTTCCTCACGTCGGGATCAGCGTCGTTACTCAGATCCTGGAGGACGTCCGAAAACTGGAGGGCACCGATTTCACCGAGCGCCCACGCCGCGGACGCCCGCATCTGCTTGTGAGAAGAGCGCAACATTTGCTTGAGCGTGACGATGGCACCCATGCCGCCGAGTTTCCAGAGCGAGGCGGCGGCGCTGCTTCTGACGCGGTTATGGGAATCGTTCAGCATCGGATACATCAGCTCGATGAGTTCCGGATCGTTCTGCGCGGCGAGCGCTTCGACGGCGTTCGACCGGACGCGGCCGTCTGCGTCTCTCAGGGCCTTGGCAAGAAGGGTGACGGTGCGGGGGTTCTTGATGAGCCCGAGAGAACGAATGAGAGTGGCCCGGTGCCTGGAGTCCTCTTCCTGGGCATACCGCTCGGAAAGGCGGGACATCGTGAGCTCGGGATTGATGGTGAGGCAGGTCGTGATGATCACATCGCGGATCTTGGACTCCTCTTCCTTGCTCCAGGCGCTCAGCAGATGGCTGATGGCACGTGTCGAACCGATCAGGCCGAGGCTCAGTACGGCGCGGTTTCGGACGGTCGGCGAAATGTCGCCGAGGAGACCGATGAGCAGGTCGAGCGAGCGCTCGTCTTTGATGACACCGAGAATATACGCGACAGATGCACGTTTCCGGGCGTTGGGCGAGCGGAGTTCCTCGGGAAGCGTGTTGAGTCCGAACTTGATGCCTCGCTCCCAGAGTGCCTGGATGGCGTTGGCCCGCACGCGGTTGTTGCGGTCGGAGGAGAGGGCTTTCATGATCTCGACGATTTCGGGGTTGTCGATCTGGCCGAGGGACTCGACGGCGTTGGCGCGAACGCGCTCGTCTTCATACGTCAGGAAGGCCTTGAGGAGAGGCATGTATTCCGCCGAGCGGAACGTGCCGACGATCTTGATCGCGGTGGCGAGCAGGTTCGTGTCATCCTCGCGGCGCAGGAATTCGCACAGGGCGTTGCGCACGGCGGGGCCCGACTTTCCCTCGAGCGAAGCCAATGCCTCGGACCTGAGCATCGTGTTCGGCGACTCGAGATAGGTCAGCGCCATGCCGACCAACTCGGAATCGGCGACACGCCTGACGCCTTTCAACGCGGCCGCGACGATCTCCGGGCGCTCGTCGCGCAGGCCTTCGCGCAGGAACTCGCCGATCTGCGGCAGATTGTCGCGCAGGGCGGTTCGCAGGCAGAAAAGCCGCACCATCTTGTCGCGGTCGTGGAAGAGCATCTTGAGGGTCTGGTAGTCCATGATGTCGCCTTGTCGTTCAGGGCGTCGAGCCGGATGCCCGGAGTTTTGAGATCGAGTTGGTTACGTTCTTCCCGGTGGGGGATTGCGGATCCGTGAGATATTCGTCGAACGGGATGTTGTCGTTCTCGGTGTCGAGCAGAACGACCCGGTCCATGTGAATTTCCTTGAGAATGAAGGGCGTATCGGGAATTTTCGAGTCGAGGCGGGCGAGGGTGATACGGCCGGCGGCCTTGATGATCGCCACCTTCAGCATGCCCATCGTAAAAAAACCGTGATAGTCGATATCGGGGCGACCGAGCACGACCGCAGGCGCGATCGCGACGGGGCCTCCCTCCTTGCGAGGAGGGGAAAACACGTTCCGGCTCATGCTATACGGAAACGAAACCTGTGATGTCAGGCGCGCTTCGACGCGAGGGTCGATGGACGGAATCGTCGGCGAGACCAGGGGAGGCGGCGGCTTGATCGGCTCTTCGGCGGGAGACGCTTTAACGTCGGCGGCCGCTGTCGGTTGAGCGGTGGAGGCCGTTGTCACGGGCGGCTGTTTGTCTTTGTTGCGGCTAGGTTTCAGGATCAGGTTGTCGAAAAGAAGAAGCCCGAGGATGACGGGAACGCCGACCGCGACGGCCTTGTTTTTCTTGCAGTAATCCTGGATTGCCTGGATGTTCATCTATCGTGCTCCGCTCACGGGAGGAAGAAGGTGGACAACGTCAGGTTCAGTCGCATCGTTCCCTCGCTGTCGACGATCGGCGGCTGAAGGGTCATCTGGCTGATCTTGACCATGCGGCCCAGGGTGTTTTCCATTTCCCAGAGGAAATGCTTCATTTTTTCGTAGGATGCCGTGAGATCGACGGTGAACTTGAACTCGAGATAATTCGATGGCGCACCCGGCGAGGGGGCCGGCGGATTGTAGGTGGAGTTGCGGATGATGACGTCGAGCGCCTTCGCCTTCCGCTGGACCTGCTCGATGAAGAGCGTGTAGTTGGCGGCTTTGTCCAGGGAGTTCTCGAACTTGTTCTTGATCTCGAGACGACGGTCGGCGATCTGTTTCCTGATCTGCTCGAGCTGGGCTTCTCGCGACACCAGGTCTTTCTTGCCAGCCTCGATCTGGCCGAGATACTGCTTCAGTTCGGCGTCTTTCGCCTGGATGACGCTTTTCTGGCGCCTGTCGATGGTCGTCTGGAAATAGAAGAGCCCGAACGCGGCGGCCGCGACGAGACCGTAGCTGATTACCCTCTCGAGAATCGAGCGCAGACGAGTTTTCACGCTGTTCCTCCGGGGACCGTTCGACCGTTCATATCGTCACTTCTTCTTTCCTGAAGGGTTGTAGGTGAAGCTGAGCACGAAGGACGTGACGGTGCCGTTTTCAATGCTTCGGGTCGAGTTCTGCTTGAGATTGACGTTCGTGAATTTTTCTGACTTTTGGAGGGCGTTCACGTATTCGAGCACGTCGTAGACCGTGGCGCCTTCGCCGTTCACGGTGAAGTTCAGGCCGCTCTTCCCGGTGAAATCCTTCGGGTTGATGTCGGAAATGAAGATGCGCTCGGGAACCGTGGATTCGAAAGCATACAGGAAATCGACCCAGGAGGTGCCCGGCGTGTCGAGATTCCGGTTGATGAACTCGATGCTGCTCTTGAGGGCGGTGATCTCGGCGACCGGGGGCTGGAGCTCGCCGATCTTCTGGTTCAGCTCGCGAAGCTCCTTCATGGCGACGTCGACCTCGGTCTGTTTCTTCAGTTGGTCCGAGGTGTTCTTCATGTAGGAAGAGATCGTCCAGGAAAGACAGCCGATGATCGCTATAGCGGCGAGAATAAAACCGGTATAGTCCGATGGGAGGCTCTTGTATTCTTTCGGCAGCAGGTCTATCTGGAATTTCATCTGCTTACTCCCGCAGGAACGCGCCGCAGGCTGCGGCCAGTTCGTTACGCTCGGCGATATCCGCCGGCCTGCCGGCGATCTGGAGCGCATACAGGTCTGCCACGTAGCGGATGCTGGTATTCAGGTTCGATGCGAGCATGACGGGGAGATTCTGATAGTTCGCGCCGCCCCCCGAAATGATGACCTCCTGGATCGTGAACTCGCGGTATTTCGTCAGGAATGATTCCATAGCGGAAAATATTTCGCGGATCAGCACGGCAAACACGCTCTTGATGACCGTGTAGTTGTACAGGTTTTCCTGCTCGGGCGAGAATTCCGGAAGGAAGAAGATCTCGTTCCGCTTGAACTGTTCGGCTTCGGTGTCGGGAACATGGAAGTGCTTTCCGATCTGCTTCGTGAAGTCATACGCACCGATTGGCCGGTTCACCAGCGTGCGGAGCTGGCCGTCCCGGAAGACGGCGATCGAGGTCGTCTCATTCCCGAGGTGGACGAGGGAGATGTTCTTGCCGTGATTCTCGCTGGCGGTGAGGTAATGATCGATCAGATTCGCGACGTTGAGAACGTTCACGTCGATCGTCTGCGGATTGAGCCCGGCCCTCTGGACGATGCCGCCGGCTTCGAGCAGGTTGTTCTTGATCGTCGCGACGGCGAGGGTGATCTCGTCTTCCTCCCAGGGGCCGATCGTCTGGTGGACGATATACCAGTTCTCGACGGGAAGGGGCATGATCGGAGCGAAGTCTTCGCGGATCGATTCCTCCAACTCCTTTTTGGAAAAACGGGGCGGAGCGATCATCAGGTTCAGGAGCGACGAGTGGTCGGGCATCAGGACCAGCGTATCGTCGTAGGTCGCTTTTGCCGAGGCGATGAGCTTCTTGATTGCGCCTTCGACCGGATGCGGATCCATGATCGGATACTCGATAAAGGCCGATGCGACATACTCACGGGGAGAATCGACGGTCGAAATCTGCTTCAGCCGGATATCCCCGGGTGCAGCGGAATCCAGACGCAGCAAGCGCATCTGGAAAGTTCCCAGATCGAGGACGAGGTTGCAGGCCGGCCCGCGCGTTCTCGCCATAAGCTCCTATCCCATGTTTACCAGAATGAATTCTTCGATCGGCACTTCTCCCTCGAGGACCTTGTTGAGACAGGAATCCTGGAGGGTGGGGATCTTCTGAGACCGCAGATGTTTCAGGAGGGCGACGGAGGACTGGCGCTGGCTGATCAGCTCCTTGAGCGCCGCGTTCACCTCGATGACCTCGAAGATGCCGGTGCGATCGCGGAATCCGCTGTTGTTGCAGGCCTTGCAGCCGGCGCCCTTGTAGAACTTGTGATTCTTGTATGTCTCGAAATCGAGACCGAGAGAGGCGAGCAGATACGGTGTCGTTTCGATCTCGGTTTTGCAGCTTGGACAGATCTTGCGCACGAGCCGCTGGCCGACAAGCACGGTGAGGGCCGAGGCGAACAGATACGGGTCGACGCCGATGTTCTCGAGGCGGTTGACCGTTTCGATGGCCGAATTCGCGTGAATCGTCGAAAAGACCATGTGACCTGTCAGAGCGGCCTTGATCGTGATTTCAGCCGTTTCGTAATCGCGGATTTCGCCGACGAGAATGACGTCGGGGTCGAGTCGCAGAACGGCGCGCAGACCCTTCGCGAAGGTGAGCGAGCGCGTCTCGTCGACCTTGTTCTCATGAACCTGGAGCTGGTGAACACCGGCGATCTTGAATTCGACCGGGTCTTCGATGGTGACGATCTTGATCTGGCGGCTGTTGATCAGCGAAATGCCGGAATACAGCGTGGTCGTTTTTCCGGAACCCGTCGGACCGGCGATCAAGCAGAGACCCCACGGTCGGCCGATGTTGTACTCGAACGTCCTGAGCTCTTCATCGCGGAAACCGAGGCTTTTCAATTCGAGGTTGACGCGCCCCGAGTCGAGAATTCGGATCGTGCAGTTCTGGCCGTAGATCGATGGAAGGATCGCGACGCGGAACTCGATCGCCTGGTTCTTCACCCGCAGCTTGAAGTTGCCGTCCTGCGGCATGTACCGCTCGGTGATGTCGAGGTTCGACATGATCTTGATGCGGGAGATGATCGCCTGGTGGGCCTGCTTCTCGACCGGCATGATGTCGTAGAGAATACCGTCGATGCGGTATCGGACCTGGACGATGTTTTCAAATGCTTCGATATGGATGTCGGATGCCCGCATCCGGACCGCATCGAGGATGACCTTGTTCACGAGGGTGACGATCGCGGTCTGGTCGGATTCCCGCTTCAGGTCTTCGAGGTTGACGTCGCCCATCGGGGTGCCGCCGGAAGGAAGGCTCGAGTCATCCTTGCCGAACTCGAGCTTGACATCGCGGAGCAGGTCGTCGACCGGCACGTTCTCGAGCACGTTCGCCGGGCGGTAGATGACGTCGCTGATGATGTGGTTGATCTGGGTTTTCATCGCCAGAACCCACTTGATGAACATGTACCCCGTCGCCATCTTGATGCTGTCGAACATCTTCGTGTTCGTCGGGTCGTAGATGGCGATGGTCAGCGACTTTGGCTCTTTCTTGAGCGGGATGAACTTGTAGGTCTTGATCAGGTTGTCGGGAATCTGGCGGATCAGCTCCCGGTTGAGATCGACCGTGTCGAGGTTGACGAACTCGATGCCATGCTGCTGAGAAAGCCCTCTGAAAAGCGTCTCTTCGTTGAGCGACTGCATCTCGATGAGAATCTCGCCGACCATCTTGCGGACGGACGACTGGCGCTTGAGGGCTGCTTCGAGCTGCTGGGGCGTAATGGCCCGCATCTCGATGAGGATCTCGCCGATTCGTTTTCGCTTCAGAAAGTCAGCAGACATGGCTTCTCCAGAAAGTCTTCCTTGATTGTATCGGCAGCTTGGCCGCCTTGATTGACGATATTTTGACGATCCCCATTATACGACGAGGGGTAAGGTACATCAAACGGTTGCCCGGTGACAACAAAATCAATATTTCATTCCCGTCGAGTCGGCGGCGACAATACTGATGAAATCGAGCGCCTTGGCGGTGCTGGCTGTGCCATCCGGCAATGGATCATACCTCGACGAGGGGTAGGTGTTGAAAAGATAATAGACCGTGTCGGTTGCTGCCCCATCGAACTTGG
>JAGOCE010000466.1 GCA_017998915.1 Candidatus Ozemibacteraceae bacterium | reverse complement strand
GGACAATTTCTGTTTCCCGCACCTCGAAACAACTCTCTACGGCTTTTATACCCGATCGAATGAAAATATTCACCCCATGTCATTCGGCCGGCGTATCGAGGTCGATGTCGGCGATGCCGTTCGCGGCGGCGTAGGCGCGGGCCTCGGCTTCGTCGGCAAAGACCCGAACGACGTCGAATTCCCGCCAGGCGCGCTCGCCGTCGACCTGCACCCCGATCACCCGGCGCTGGACAATTCCCTGGTCGGGGGGGGCGATATCGAGCAGGCAGATGCGTTGCCCGGCGATGGCCCGGCACTTGGGGCAATTATCGGGACCGCGTTTGCAATGCGACATGGAGATGATCCGGATGATGTGATGGGACATCGCAGCGTGCTCCTTTTCGGTATTCGACGCGGTTGCGGTGCTTTGCCCGGACAACGGCGGCAGGGTCGCCCCTGCGCTTGCTGGATGCGCCTGCGTGTCGGCGAAAACGGCGAAAGGCCCGGACAGCGCCAGTGTCAGTAGGAACATGGAAATCTGTTTCCTTGGCATCGTTTCGAGTATGGCTCCTCCCGGAAATATCCACCGCTTCGTGTTTCGACAGCGTCTCATCTCGCTGGCAAGTATGCGTTGAATCAGGAGGAAAAATCAAATTCGATCTGCGGAAGTGACCTGATTAAAAAATACAGTGTGATATATGCGAGAGATGTGCCCTGCAAGTCGCATCGGACGGCAGGGATGAAAACTGAATCCGGCGATGCCGGGGATGAACGAGCGGTTCTGTGCTACCATGAGTGTGAACTTCCGATGGGGGGATACTCGATGAACATCTGGCGCCGGACGACCCTGATGATCCTGGTTCTTTCGATCGCGCTCATGGGCGGAGCCATCTCGCCCGCGGCCGCGCGGGAGGAAAAGACGGGGATGGCCGGGGTCATGCAGCGGCTGCCGGCCACGGCCGATGCCGTCCTTGTGAAGACCGCCGTCGTCATCCAGAACCGCATGAAGGTGTTCGCCGAGCACCTCAACGCGGGAAATCACGTCAGGCTCAACATCAGCCACGGCTTTTACGACCGCAATCTGCGGCGACTGTTCATCATGTTCGACGGGGCGGCGACCTTCACCGGGAAGCTGCCTTTCCCGGAAGACCTGTCGGACCGGTATTTCACCAGCGACTCGGATATCGCGTGGGACCTCACGCTGTTCTCGATCAAACGCAGCGGCGGGAAGATCGGGTTCCGCTTCCAGGGTGACATCGTCGTGTTCCTCGACCGGCTCGTCTACGACCTCGCGAAGGAGTTCATCGACATCGCCGGCGGGGTGGCCTTCGCGAAGGCCGCCGAGGCGATGTTCGACTTCGCGTCGGCCTTCAACACCCGCCTCGTCGCCCAGGCCGTGACGAAAACCTTCGCCTCGTTCTCGAAGGAGTCGTTGTCGACGACGGGGGCGGAACTCGTCGCCAACGCCGTCCAGCACGACTCGCACCGGGTCAGGGATCTCGTCCGCGAGGCGATCGCGAACGGGAGCTTCGCAGACTTCTGCTGCGTCGCCATCATCCGGGCCGGCATCGACCAGACCGGCGGACTCGTGGGCGCGACGCTGGGCGCCATGGCCGGCTCGGCCATTGCCCCCGGGGTCGGGAGCGCGGTCGGCGCGTTCATAGGACGGCGCATCACGATATCTATAGCAAAAAATATATCATACAAGCTCACGGTCGAGGGACCGATGGAGGTCTGCCTACGCCAGATCCGGAAGGAGTGGCGCAGGCTGAAAGAGCGTGCCGACGACCAGGTCGCCGCCGGCCGGATCGCCAGCCGCGAGAAATTCATCATGGGCCGGCTCAAACGCGAGTTCGACGAGAACCGCTACGAGACGCTCGACAAGCTGATCGAGCGCATTGGGAAGTTCGACGCGGCCGATCTTCCCGCGTTCGTCTCCCTGCTGAGCCAGGTCCGCGAGATGCTGACCTTCAAGCTCCTGCAGAAGGGCGACTGGTATGCGTCGAAGAAGCTCCTCCAGATGAAGGCCGCCCTGCAAAAACTCGGTATTGCCGAATCGGCCGGATTCTGAGCGGATTCGCAGATTACACGGATATGATCTGAACCCCACCCGCACGACGCGGGAAGTGGGCCGCTGGCGCCTGGATGGCGCAGTTCAAACGGACCAATCTCCCGTAGGGGCGGTTCACGAACCGCCCAAGACCCGGCGCATCGGCGTCACCCCGTCAGCCGGCGGGCCCAGGAGCCCGACCGGTATCTCAGGTGAAACAGCAGGGCTTTCACCACCGACTCGGCCGACATGCCGGCAAAACAGCCGATGAGTCCGAAGCCAAGATGGACGCCCAGATACCAGGCGAGCGGGATCCCCGCGAGCCAGAAGGTCGAAAGGGTGATGAGGCTGACGCACAGCGCGTCTCCGCCGGCCCTGAGGGTGCCCGAGTAGACGACGATCACGGCCTCGAAGGGGATCACCAGGGTGAACCACGAGATGAGCCGGAGCGAATCGGCAGCCACCGCCTCCTTGACGGAGAACATCGCGAGATATGGGCCGGCGGCGGCGAGCGCGAGAACGCCGGTAACTAGAGCTGAAGATGTTGACAGGATCGACGCCCGGCCGACCGCCATCTTCGCACGCGCGGCATGGCCGGACCCGAGGTGTCTGCCGACGACGACCGAGGCCGCGGTTCCCAGAGCGCCGAGCGGTATGTACCCGAGCCCGCGCACGCCGTGATACATGAAGTAGGCGGCCATGGCGTCGCCGCCGACCATTCCGACGATGCGGGTGTAGGCGAGCGAGGCCGCCTGCCAGAACAGGCCGTCGAGCGCGATCGGGCAGGCCAGCCGGATCAGCCGGGCGGCCATTTCGGTCCGCGCCTCGAGGATATCGCCGGGCCCGAACCGACGGCCCTCGAACGTCATCCGGCCGTAGGCGCGCATCGCGAGCCAGGCCCCGACGACGTGGGCCGCGGCGGTCGCGATGGCGGCTCCGGTGATGCCGAGTTTCGGCAGTCCGGCATATCCGTTGATCAGCACGGCGTTCAGGAGCGTGTTCACCAGGACGGCGGCGACCGACGTGACGACCGGCGTCCGGGTGTCGCC
>JAGOCE010000077.1 GCA_017998915.1 Candidatus Ozemibacteraceae bacterium | reverse complement strand
TCGATGGGCAGGTCCGGCCGCTCGTCGTGGAGGGCGATGAACAAGTCGCCAAGCACCTCCGGGGCGATTTCCCTGCCCCAGTCGGTCGCCCGGCCCTGCGCCGGCTGGACGAACCGGAACATGCCTTCGATCACAAATTTGCAGGCATCCTGACGTTCGCCGGACATGTTGATGTGAAACCCGGTTTCCGGAGCATCGGCCGAGGCGTGATGCGGGTAGTAGTAGTTGACTCCCAGAAAATCCGAGGAAGGCCGTGACAGGCGTTGCCTGTCGTCGGGGGTGATCGCCGGCATCAATCCGTGCTCCTCATACAGAGAAACGGCTGCCTCCGGGAAACGCCCGTGCAGAACCGGATCGCTGAACCAGCGGTTCAGAAGTGCGTCGGCGATCCGGGCGGCATGAACGTCCGCCGGACCTTCCGTCGCGGGAAGGACCGGTGACATATTCAATACGATACCAACCTCGCCCTCGCGACGGTCGCCGTGAAACCGTTCGTAAACGCGGGCATGCGCGGCAAGCAGGTTCGTCGCGACTTGGACGGCCGCCCGATAGTCGTGACGTGCCGGCGGGTGCAGGCCGGTCACCCAGCCGTTCAGCGTCATCCAGCCGGGCTCGTTGAACGTGGCCCACCGCTTCACCCGGTCGCCGAACAAACGGAAACATGTTGCGGCATATATTTCAAAAGCGTTCATCGTGCGCGTCGACTCCCAGTTCCCCGCAACGGCGAGAGGCTGGGGGAGGTCCCAATGGAAGAGAGTGACGTGGGGCTGGATGCCGGCCTCGAGAAGGGCGTCGATCAGCCGGTGGTAGAACGCCGCGCCGCGCTCGTTCAGCGGCCCGTCGCCGCCGGGAAACAGCCTCGGCCACGAGATCGAGAACCTGTATCCGGTGACCCCGAACTCGCGCATCAGCCGAACGTCTTCGGCGAAGCGGCGGTAGTGGTCGCAAGCCAGTTCCGGTGTCGCGTGCCCGAAAATTCGCTCGGGATGCTCGCGGCAGAAAACGTCCCAGACCGAGTCGCCCCGCCCGTCCTCGGCCGTCGCCCCTTCGATCTGGAGCGCCGCCGTCGCCGCACCCCATATGAAATGTTCTGGAAACGAGTATTGCATGATCCGATCGTATCATGAATCGTGAAAATCGATGTGCCATTGATCTCTGCAGGACAAAAGCCGATCTGTGCTTTCCCGTTCGTGCCGAGCCTGTCGAAGCACGCGAGGATTTCGCTCTCTTCGACAGGCTTAGGACAGGCTTCGACAAGATCGGGGCGAACGGGGGCATCCTCCGGGACTCATTGTGGCGGGGCGCGCCTTTTCCCCGTGACGAAAACATGGCAGGAAACGCGGAAAAACCGGCACCGCAGAAACGCCGCGTCGCGTGAACTATCTCCCAGAGAGGAAATATGCGGTTAGCCGGGATGGTACGCAAGTTGCTGATATCATTGCTGAAAATCACGGTTCCGGGAGAAAAACGATGATTCGCATGATGCAGGTTGCGCTGATGGTCGTTGTGCTGCTGGGCAACACGGTATTCGCAGCGACGCCCGAGACACTCGCCAACCGGACCCATGGGCGCGTGATCCTGTCGGACGGCGGTGTGAACTGGAACGCGCTCCGGTCGGCGTTCGAGGAAGTCATCGGCCTTGTCGATGCGGCGAAGATCCAGACGATCGGCGACGCGACGATTCTGACCCCGAAGGTGTTCGACAGCGTGCTCGCGGCCGACGGCGAGATCGCCATGTTCCGTGCTTCCGCCGTGCGGCGCAAGGATACAAAGCTGATCTGGAGCTCGTTCGTCGCAAAGAGCAGTGTCATGCAGGCTCGCCTGGCGAATCTCGAAGCGCTGATCAAAACCGGCGCCGAGCCGAAGGAAAAGGACGCCCTCCTCGCCAAGTATGCGAAACTGCGCGGCGCGATCGTCACCCTGTGGCTGGCCAACATGCAGTTCGACCCGGACTCGCTCGGCGGCGCGGGCTTCCCGTATCCCGGCGGCTCCGATGCCGATTACAGCATCATGCCGGTCTGGGAAGAAACCGACAACCAGAACTACCAGATCTACCAGGAATCCCAGGAAGCCGTCCGCGACCTGATCCAGGAAATCGGAAAAGCCCTCTCCTGATATACGTCTGACAACAGGAACGGAACCGCACCAGGACGTCGGCTCCGGGCCTGCCTGAAAAAGAAGCGAAACCTCAACCTCCTCCCTTCAGGCCGCCGCCCCCACCCAGGGCGGCGGTTCTCCTGTACGGGAAATGCTTCAGCCTCTCTGGGTCAGGAACACGCCGGAGATGACGAGCGCCGTGCCGGCGATGAAATGCGTCGTGACGGGTTCCCCGAGAAACGCCCAGCCGAGAATGACGGCGATGACCGGCTGGAGGTTCGATACGACGGCGACCTTGCCGGCCTCGAGGATCCGGAGGGCCCAGGCCCAGACGAGATACGCCACGACCGATGTCAATAACGAAAGATATAGAACGGAGCCGATTCCCGTCGGGGTCACCGCCGCCCAGTCCTGAACGGCGAGCGCGTAACCGCCGACCGGCAAAAACACGAGAGCGCCGAGCGTCAAGGCGGTTCCGGTCATCTCGAGCGGCGTGTAGCGGGTGAGCGCTTTCTTGCTGAGGATCGTGAAGACCGCCCAGGTGATGACGGCGAGGAAGAGCAGCGCGTCTCCGAACAGCGTTTCCCCGGAAACGGTCGCCGTGCGTTCGAGAAGCACCGTGGCGACGCCCGAGAAGCCGAGCGCGACGCCGGCGAGTTTCGGCCAGGTGATCCGTTCCGCGAGGAAGAGCCCGGAGAGAAACAGCACCATCAGCGGCGTCAGCGCGTACATGAGGGCGCCATGGCTCGAGGGGGCATACTTCTGGCCCGTCAGGAACAATGCCTGGTTCAGCGGCACGGCGAGGACGGCGAGCGCCAGGAACAGGCCTCGGTCACCGGGGCGGGGGAGCGTCAGCACTTTTTTCCAGCCCAGCAGGATCGTGAACACGCCAGCGGTGATCGAGAACCTGAGACAGCCGAGAGCCAGCGGGCCGAACTCGTTCAGGGCGAGCTTGGCGAACAGGTAGGTGCTGCCCGTGATCAGCTGAGTCGCAATCGCGCCGAACAGCGCCTTTCGCTCGATGGTCGTCATCCCGCCTGATTCTGTCATGCGCCGAAGGGAACCATGCCGCGGGGTGCGGTGTCAATGCGCAACCGAAGTTTTCGCAATTGGCTTTCGATCATCAGGAATCAATACCTCCATGGATGTCTCTGTTGGCGTTCTTCGTGCCTTTGCAATGAAACATTCTTTGTATCTCCGTGATTCAGCGGATGTGAAAACGGACGGGGTTGCCCCGGCGATCGACAGACAGGGCAAGACAAATCGGGGGAATTGGGGTAAACTCTCGCGGACAGATTGTACAGACCGTTGCATGAGAAAACGCGGCGTACATTGATTCGGAGAATGGAGACACGGATGGAAACGACTGCGAATGGGAATGAAAAACTGACATTGATGGAGTCCCTGAAGATTCTCTTCGGGGCATCGAAGGTGTTCTGGCTCGTCAACCTGGTGAACTTCGCCGACGGGATCGCGTATTTCGGCATTCTGACCCTGCTGACGCGCTTCCTCGGCACGCGCCTCGGCATGCCGGACGCCATGGTCGGCATCAGCGTCTCGGCTTTCACCGGGCTGGTCACGCTGTTCATGTTCGGTGGCGGCTTCATCTCCGACAGGCTCGGGGTACGCAATGCCCTGACGCTTTCGCTGCTGATGCTGCTGGGCGGCCGTATTTTCACGGTCATCGCGCCGTATGGTGGCGAGTCCTATGCCGGCTGGAGCCTCGCCTGGCTGGGACTCATGTTCATGGCCTTCGGTTCCGGTGTGCTGCAGCCGGCGCTGTATGCGGGAACCAAGGAATACACCGACCCGCGCACCGCGACGATCGGGTATAGTTTGCTCTATGCAATCATGAACCTCGGCATCATGGCCGAAGGGTTCATCTCGCCGTTCGTGCGCACCGACGAACATTTCCTCGGTGGGCTCAATGGCCTCGGCTGGGGAATCGACGGCGTGTTCTGGGTCTGCGTGACCATCACCGGCCTCGTCACGCTGGCACACCTGGCCCTGTTCACCCGCTCGGTCGACGAGACGTGCCGCTGGAGGGATCCGAATGCCCCGGCAGAGCCGCCGAAGCCGGCTGCCGACGAGGCGCCGAGGACCTGGAAGGACAAGCTGATGGAGCTGCCCTTCCTCGACGCGCGGTTCATGTTCTTCATCTTCATTCTCCTTCCGGTCCGGACGCTGTTCGCGCACCAGTTTCTGACGATGCCCGACTACGTGTTCCGCTGTTTCCCGACCGAGGTCGGCGCCAAGTTCGAGTGGATCAATGCGCTCAACCCGACGATCATCGTCATCTTCGTGCCGCTCATCGCCGCTCTCACCCGCGAAGTCAGCGTCATCACGATGATGATCATCGGCTCGGCCGTATCGGCCGTCACGACGTTCATTCTCGTGCCCGGTCCCGACCTGACCATGCTCATCCTCTACGTGCTGCTCTTCTCGCTCGGCGAGGCGCTGTGGTCATCACGGTTCCTGGAATACGTCGCCGATCTCGCACCCGAAGGGAAAGTCGGCGCCTACATGGGCCTGGCCGGCATTCCATGGTTCCTGGCGAAGTTCACCACCGGTCTGTACTCCGGCTTCATGCTGAGCTGGTTCGTTCCCGCCCCGCCCGACATGAACGGTATATACGGCTTTTTCGGCATTCCGCAGTCGCTCGGCAGTTTCTTCATGGGCAGTTGGGCGGAAGTGCCGCTGAACGAGTGGATGAAACTGCTCGTCATCCATGATTCGAGCACGATGTGGCTGATTTACGGCTTCATCGCCTGCATCTCGCCGATCGGCCTGATCCTGGCCCGCAACTGGATCGAAAAGGGCGCGCACCACGGCGGCAGGAAGGCCGAGGCTGCCTGACGCCGGCATCCGAGGCGAAAGCTTCGCTATAACATGCACAATATGAACGGGGCGCGAAGGAGGATCCTCCGCGCCCCGTTCGTTCCGCTTTCAATGATGAAAAGCTCTCCGCGCCATCCGCGGTTTGCCCGTTTCGAAGCCGTCAGGGCTCAGTTCCGCTTTCCGACGGAGAGATGGAAGATCTCTTCCCCGTCGATCTTGAAGTTTTTGATGACGTCCTGTCCCTGCGGGCTGGTCAGCCAGTCGATGAAGGCGATAGCGAGGTCGGTTTTCGCGCCAGGGATTTTCGCATTGCTGACGGCGATGACGCCGTAGGAGTTTTTCAGCTCTTCCGGCTTTTCGTACATCACGGCCAGATGGAGTTTGCTGCGCATCGACAGCCACGTGGCGCGGTCGGTGAGCACGTAAGCCTGCATCTCGTCGGCCATCTTCAGCGTTTCGGCCATGCCCTGACCGGCCTCGACATACCAGGATCCCGACGGGACGATGCCGAGTTCCTTCCAGACCGACAGTTCCCGTTCGTGGGTGCCCGATTTGTCGCCGCGGGAAATGAACTTCGTAGAGCCGCTCGCGATGCGGCCAAAGGCGGCCGTGACGGAAGGGGCGCTTTTCGCAAGGGCGGTATCGGACGCCGGACCGGCGACGATGAAGTCGTTATACATCAGATCGTATGCATGGATGCCGAACCCTTCGGCCACGAACGCGTCTTCGAGAGAGCGGGCGTGGACCATGACGACATCGGCGTCGCCGTTCTTCGCGAGTTCGAGGGCCCGGCCCGTGCCGACGGCGACGGCCTTGACCGAGATGCCGGTCGCTTCGAGGCATTTCGCGAGCAGCACGTCGAGGAGGCCGGTAGCCTGCGTCGAGGTCGTCGTCGCGAGAATGAGCGAACCGCCTTTCGCCGGCGCGGCGGAGGCGTCGGCCGCGAACGATGTTCCGGTGACGACCAGGCAGAGGATTGCTGAGAGAAGGAGAACGAGGGGACGGGAAGCACGTTGCATGAGGAGTTCCTCCGGAAGAATGATGGATCAGCCGGTTGATACCATACCCATATCTACAGGAAGCTGCAAGCGACGGTAGGTGCATCGCGCCGCGCGCTGCCGATTCCCAGGTGAAGAATGCCTGAAATCTTGCGCGGGTGAGAAGAGACGGGATACTATGATGGGACAAACATCCGGCCGAGAGAACACGGTTCTCCGAGGCCGGGGAACATGAAGAGGTTTTTGAGATGACGGACCCAGAGACACCTCAGGACGGTCCACCCCTTCCTCCCGAGGGGCTAACCGAGTCGGGTGAGAAACAGTGCATACTCGCCGTTGACGATGCTCCCGAGAATATCGAGATCATCCGCAATCTTCTCGAGCGCGAATACCAGATCAAGGCGGCCGTGAAAGGCCGCAAAGCGCTCGAGATCGCGAAACGGAAGCCCCAGCCCGATCTCATCCTGCTCGACATCATGATGCCCGAGATGGACGGATTCGAGGTGTGCCGGGTCCTGAAGGCCGACCCCGAGACGGCCCACATTCCCGTCATCTTCATCACCGGCAAGAACGAGGCGGCCAACGAGATCGAGGGGTTCGAACTCGGCGCGGCGGATTACATTACAAAGCCGTTCCACCCTGCGGTCGTCAGGGCGCGCGTGCATACGCACCTTCTCCTGCAACGCGAGCAGCGGAAGGTCGAGCGGCTTCTCGAAAACATCCTCCCCCGGAAGATCATTCAGGACATCAAAGTCCACGGTTTCAGCGCGCCGGAGATGTTCGACCCCGTGACCATCATGTTCGCCGAACTGATCGAACCTGGTTTCAGCGATGACGCGACCCTGCCCGGTCAGCTCATCACCGAGTTAACGGACATCTTCGCCACTTTCGACAGCATCGTCGCCGGCCACGGTGCCGAGCGGATCAAAACCAGTGGTGACACCTACCTCGCCGTCTGTGGCATGCCGGCCAGGAATCCGGAACACGCGGATATCATGGTCCGGGTCGCCCGGGATTTCCTGAAGTATCTCTTCCTATATCGCCGAGAACATGGGAAAAACTGGAAAGTCCGCATCGGGCTGCACACCGGCAGCGTGGTCGGCGGCATCGTCGGCCGAAACCGCTACCTGTACGACATTTTCGGCGACGGGGTCAGCATTGCCGCCAGGGTTCAAAAAGCGGCCGAGCCCATGACGCTGGTCGTCTCGGACCCCACCTGGGAGCTGGTGAGAGAGGCATACAGCTTCTCCCCTCTCGGATCGATAGAGGTCAAGGGAAAGGGGATCGTCAGGCTCTTCGAGCTGACCGTCTCCTGATTTGCGCGCTTCCATATTGCCGCACGAACGAGAGGGCCGGAGGTTTCATGTCCAGACGCAGATGTACGACCCGAGGGTCGCAGACGACGGTTTTCGATAAAAATATAGATATTGATTTAGAAAATATTCGTTTCGAGGAGTTGTTCGACCTCGCGGAAGTCCAGCGAATGCAGGATGCATTTGCCGCGGCCATGGGGCTGGCTTCGATCATCACCCTCCCGGACGGAACTCCCATCACCCGGCCGAGCGGATTTTCCCACCTCTGCGCCGAGATCATCCGCAAAACCGAGATCGGCTTGGCCAACTGCCGGGCTGCTGAACGGCAGATCGGCCGGTTCAGCCCGGACCGGCCGATCGTCGCGTGCCCTGCCTGCGGCAAGCTCGAGGCGGGAGTCAGCATCTCGGTCGGCGGAAAGCACCTCGCGGTCTGGCGCATCGGTCAGGTGCGGGCGCCGGGCACGACCGACGAGCAGTTGCTCGCGTACGGGAAAACGATCGGCGCCGATCCCGAGGCATACCGCGCAGCATTGCAGAAGATCCCGATGATGTCGGCGGAGCGGCTGGGCGAGATTGCGGCGGCTGTCTCGGTGACGGCGAACCTCCTGTCGCAGACGGCATATATGAATCTTCAGAAGTCCCGCCTCCTGACGCGGCACGAGCAGGACGAGCGGGAACTTCGCGATTCCCGGAACAGGCTCGAAGCTCTGGTGAAGGAGCGAACGAAACAGCTCCGCAAGAGCGAGGAGCGCAACCGCCTTCTGCTCGAGCACACGGCCGACGGCGTGTTCGTCATCGACGCGAAGGGAGACGTAACCTTCGCGAATCCCGCCTTTCTCCGGTTGACGGGGTATGACCGGCTCGAGGAGGTGGCGGGCAGAAACGCCCACGAACTGCTGCACCATTCACATGTGGACGGGACGGCGCATCCAAAAGAAGAGTGTATTATATATAAATCGTTATATATAAATGAAGCTTCTCATTGTGATTCGGAAGTCTTCTGGAGAAAGGATGGAACCTCCTTTCCCGTCGATTATGTGTCGTCTCCGATCTTTCGGTTCGGTAAACGCTTCGGGGCGGTGGTGACCTTCCGCGACATCACCAGACGAAAAGTGGCTGAGGAACGGGCCTGGGCTTTCTTCACGCATTCTCACGACGCCCTGGAAGTCTTCACCCTCGAGGACGGCATTACCCAGGCGAATCCGGCCGCGGCGGTCATGTTCGGGGTCGACACGCCGGAAGCGCTTCTCGGGATGAGAGCCGGGCGGCCTCCCCTGTCTCCCGACACTCAGCCTGACGGGCGGTCGTCGAGCGAAGCAAGCAGGGAATATGTGCTCGAGGCCCTGAATTCCCGGAAAGCGGTGCGATTCGATTGGCTGCACCGGAGACTCGACGGGCACCTGTTCTCCTGCGAAGTGACGTTGGTTCCGGTATTCCTGGAGGGAAAAGCAGCCATCATCACGAGCCAGCGTGACCTGACCACCCGGAATGAAGCGCGAGAGCAGGTTGCCCGGGCGAACTTTCTCGCCGACAATGCTCTCGAACTGACGAAATCGGGATACTGGCACGTTCCGCTTGACGGTTCCGGATATTACAACTCTTCGGAACGGGCCGTGAAGATCTACGGTGACATGCCGAACCCGGGATACCGGTACCATCTCGAGAGAGAGTGGCTCGCAAACGTCGAAGCCGCCGACCCGGAATTGGCCAGGCATGCGAACAGGCTTTTCAAGGGGACGATCGAGGGGCGGTATCCGAAATATGATGCCATTTATAAATATAGGCGCCCTGCCGACGGCAGGATCGTGTGGATCCATGCGCTTGGTTTTCTCGTCCGGGACGGCGTCGGCAGGCCGACCGACATGTACGGCGTTGCCCAGGACATCACGGACCAGATGACGGCCGAGCAGGAATTGATGGAAAGCCGCGAACGGCTCGACATGGCCCTGAAGGGCGCCAAGCTGGGCCTCTGGGACCTGCGTATCGATACGGACGAAATGATCATCAACGACATCTGGGCCGAGATGCTCGGATACGCGCCCGACGAGGTGACGGCCCTTGCTGGAAGCGGTTCCCGGCGCTGGAAGGCGCTCGTCCATCCCGACGACTTCGACCGCGTCTGGCAGGCGGGCCAGGACCACCTGGCCGGGAAGTCTCCGGAATACCGCTGCGAACTGCGCATGAAAACGAAAAGCGGCAGCTGGAAATGGGTATTGAATATCGCCAGGTGTGTCGAGCGTGACGTGAACGGCCAGGGCAAGCGATTGGTCGGCATCCATATGGATCTCGACCCGCAGAAGAAGGTCGAGGAAGTCCTGTCGGCGGCCAAGGAGATGGCGGAAGCTGCCACGGCGGCGAAATCGAACTTCCTCGCGAACATGTCGCACGAGATTCGGACCCCGATGAACGCAATCCTCGGCATGTCTCGTCTCGCCCTCCAGACAAGCCTCGACACGCGCCAGCGGAATTACATCGAGAAGGTGCACCGGGCCGCCGAAAACCTGATGGGCATCATCAACGACATTCTCGACTTCTCCAAGATCGAGGCCGGCAAGCTTTCCATGGAAGCGACGGATTTCTGGCTCGACGACGTGTTCGATAATATTGCTAGTCTTATAGACGTCAAGGCGGAGGGGAAGGGGATCGAGTTCCTCTTCGACACCAATCCCGACGTTCCCAATGCGCTTGTCGGCGATCCCCTTCGGCTGAGCCAAGTGCTCCTCAATCTCGGCTACAATGCGGTGAAGTTCACCGAACGGGGTGAGATCATCATCGGCGTCGAGTCGAAACCGGTCGACGGGAGGACCGCCGAATTCCATTTCTGGGTGCGGGATTCAGGCATCGGCATGACCCCGGAGCAGCAGGCGAAACTGTTCCAGTCGTTCAACCAGGCGGACGCCTCGACGACCCGGAAATACGGCGGTTCCGGCCTGGGCCTGGCCATCTCGCGGCATCTCGTCGAGATGATGCATGGGCGTATCTGGGTCGAAAGCCAGCCGGGCAGGGGCTCGACCTTCCATTTCACGGCCCGGCTCGGCCTGCAGGAGAACCAGCGTCGCCGGACCGCTCTGACGGCCGAGGAACTATCCGGTCTGCGCGTGCTCGTCGTCGATGACAATGCCAGCGCCAGGGAGATCCTGTCGACGATCGCTTCAGGGCTGCGCCTTGCCGTCGAAACCGCCGAGAACGGTTTCCAGGCGATCGAGATGATCGACCGGCTCGCGGCCGACGGCCGATCGTACGATCTCATCCTGATGGATTGGATGATGCCTGGCATGAGCGGGGTCGAGTGCGCCCGACGCATCAGAAGCTCCCGATCCGACAGGTTCCCCGTCGTGATCATGGTGACCTCCTACGGGCGTGAGGATGTCCGGACCGACGCAGAGCGCGCCGGGGTGGCGTCGCTCAGGATCATGAGCAAGCCCGTGACGCCGTCGCTCTTGCTCAACTCGATCGGCGACGTGCTTGGCCGGCGAGCCTCGACCGTCGAAAGCCGTTCGAAGGAGTGGAGCGAGGCGCTTTCGGACAACATGGCGAAACTGAACGGAGCCCGGATCCTCCTGGTGGAGGACAACGCCCTGAACCAGGAGCTTGCGGTCGAACTGCTCGGTCAGGCCGGCATACAGACCGTCGTGGCCGAAACCGGCCGCGAAGCCCTCGACATTCTCGTGAAAGACGACCAGTTCGATGGCATCCTGATGGACTGCCAGATGCCGGTGATGGACGGCTACGAGGCGACCAGGAAAATACGCAGGATACCGGTGTTCCGGGACATGCCGATCATCGCGATGACGGCAAACGCGATGGTTGGCGATCGGGAAAAGGTGCTCGAGGCCGGCATGAACGACCATATCGCCAAGCCGCTGATCGTCGCCGCGATGTACGCTGTCCTGGCCAGGTGGATCACACCGAAGTCGGGAGCGCGCCTGATCGCCCGCGTTCCGTCGCGGTCGGGTGGCGTGGCGGAGCTGCCGCCGCTCGATGGTGTCGATACGCGCCGCGGAATCGCCACGACGATGGGAAACGCAATATTGTATCGATCACTATTAATACGTTTCCGCGAAGCGAACAGGAATTTCCGGGGCGAGTTCGAACGTGCGCGCAGGAACGGCGATCAGGCAGGCGTGATCCGGTGCGCCCACACGCTGAAGGGGACCGCCGGGAACATCGGGGCCTTCGGCGTCCAGGCCCGGGCCGAGAAACTCGAGCGCGCCTGCGCGTCAGGCGCGGCAAGCGAGACCGTCGATGCCCTGCTCGACGAGACGGAGGCCGAACTTGCGACCGTGGTGTTGTCGCTCGAAGCAGTCAGGGAGAGTCGTCCTGCCCAGGAAGAGGAACGAATCCCGGTCGATGACGCGGCTCTCCGGGAGGTTTGCGCGCGCCTCCGAGCACTCCTCCAGGACTCCGACGTGACCGCCTTCGGCCTGCTGGACGAGCGGGAAGACCTTCTCCGCACGGCATTCCCGGGTGAATTCCCCGGTATGGCCGAAGCGGTTCGGGCATACGACTTCGACAAGGCTTTGGCGATTCTCGACTGCGCGCTCGAGGCGCGACTGGCCCGGAAACCGTGAACTCGGGGTGGCTCAGGGGCGTGAAATGCGCTTCCTCAGGGTGACCTGGTTCCCCTTGCCTTCGAAAACGACCTCGTCGAAATTGAGCCGTGTCATCAGAAGCCCGCGTCCATGCATGGCCAGCAGGTTCTGCGGATCGTTCGGATCGGGGATCTTCGCCCAGTCGAACCCGTCGCCGTCGTCCGTGATGGTCCATTCGCACCGGTCTCCGTCCATCAGGAACCGGATGAGCACGCTGCGGTCCTTGTAGGGAGCGCTCTCCATGCGGCGTTCGACAAGTTCGAGAAACCCGTCTGGGCCGGCGCCCAACGCCTGGGTTTTTTCATCGTAGGTGATCGAGAGGTTGCCATGTTCTATAGCGTTAAGAATAATTTCAACGAGACCGAGGCGGATGCCCAAACGTTCCGCGAGCGGAATCCGGTCCTCCGTTTCCAAAAGCAGCCGGTCCGCGACTTTGGCGGCGATCTCCGGCCGATTGCCCATGCGCATCGTCACCTGGCGATGAAGGATGAGTCCGAGGACCTCGCGCTCGATCGAGCGGCTGGTGACGACATCCTCGTATTTTGCGAGGGCCGCCAGGATGTCACGGCCGGGAATTGGCTTGACGAGATAGTCGTTCGCATGCAATTGGAGCGCTTTGAGAGTGTAGTCGGCCGTCCCGTGGCCCGTCGTCATGATGACGATGACGTCGTGCGACTTCTTCCGGATCTTCTCCAGGAGCTGAAGACCGTCCATCTCGGGCATCGAAATGTCCGAAAATACCAGGTCCGGTTGGAAGGACTCGAACAGGCTGAGTGCCTCGACGCCATTACAGGCTTCCCTGACCTCGTATCCTGCTTCGCTGGAGACGGTGGTCACGATCGTTCGTGATATCTCGTCGTCTTCCACGACGAGAACTTTCATCCGCCTGGTTTGCTGGTTCATGAAGGTCATCTCCTGCGAACGAGCTGCTTCATACGGTCGAGAACACGCTCGAGCTGCGTCTGAAGCTGGACGGCGGAAAACGGCTTTCCGAGCAGTCCGTCACTTTCCTCGAGACCTGCCGCTTTCCCGCGAAGGACCTCAGGTTCAGATGTGGTGATGATGAGGGGAACGGTCCGGTGCTTCTCCTCGGCCCGAAGCCAAGAGAGAAATCGCCCGGCCTCGTTTCCCGGAATCGACCAGTCGAAGATGACAAGCTGCACGGGTTGGTTCTTCGAAAGGAAGGTTCGAGCCTCTTCAGCGCTTTTTTCCAGCTGGATCTGGTGCAGGCCGAGGCTGCGCAGAACGTCGCGAATGGAATATAGGACCAGCCAGTTCGCGTTGACGGCGAGAACCCGCAGATCGCCGATCGATACCGGCAGCTGTTCTTCATGATCGGTGGCGGTCTCGGGAAATGCCACGGTGATCGTCGTGCCATCCTGCTCGGAGGTGGTGAAGCTCACCGTTCCCCCCATCGTTTCGGCCATGAGACGTGCCGAGTAACACCCGAGGCCCGTGCCGGCCTTCTTCCCGTGCGTCACGTATTTTTGAAGGAATGTGCCGCGAATTTCCGCCGGGATGGCTCCGGCATTATGGATGCGCACGCCGGGAACCGGCTTCCCGACGAGGCTCACGGTCACCGTGCCTGGGGCGGGTGATGCCTCGATCGCGTTCTTGATGAGATTCGCCAGCATGGAATAGAACAGTCCGGTCTCGCCGGACATCAGGAACTCCTGTTTGTCCGGCAGGTCGTGACCGTCGGCTTCGAGCCTGAAGGAAACGGATTTCCCGGTCGCGGTTTCTCCGAGTTCGAACCTGATCTGACGGGCGATTTTCGCGACATCCACGGGCACCGGGTGGCACTCGTACGTTCCCGATTCCATTCTGAAGAGATCCATGGATTTGTTGATCATGTCCATCATCCGATATCCGGATTTTTCCATCATGTCGAGCGACTCGAGAACGTCGGCCGGAAGGTCGCCGCGCAGTTTGAGCAGGCTCGGAATGCTCATGAAGACGGTCAGCGGGGTCTTCAGGTCGTGGCGCATGATGCGGTCGACCTGTTCGCGGAGCCTGACGTTTTCGACCAGGATCTCGTTCTGGTGCTCGAGATCGATCATGGCCTGGCGGAGCGCGAGATGCGTCGCGACGCGCGCCTCGATGATCCGAGGATTAATAGGTTTTGTTATATAATCTACCGCGCCGCTCTTGAGACCCTTCTCCTCGTCGATGGGGTCGTCCTTCGCGGTGACGAAGACGACGGGGATGCTTCGGGTCTTCTCCTGGCCCTTCAGGATCGAGCAGACCTCGTAGCCGTCGAGGCCGGGCATCATGATGTCGAGCAGGATGAGGTCGGGCGGTTCGTCGCCGGATGCGATCGCCAGCGCTTTCGCGCCGGACGTGGCGGCTTTGATGCGATACTGCGGGAAGAGGATGCCCCGGAGCACTTCTATATTGTCCGGGATATCGTCGACGATCAGAATGGGCTTCTTGCTGTCCGCTTCCTTGTCCACAGGAGCCTCCTGCGGGG